>NZ_JBHSNQ010000030.1:0-29581 GCF_042655065.1 Ureibacillus suwonensis | reverse complement strand
AACTCCTTTGGAAAATGTGTTTTGGCGATTACATTTTACCAGAGTTTTGTCACTGTCTCATTTTTTTTTGTTCAAAAAAATTGGTGCTGGTTTATACTCACCAACACCAAATATTATAGAGCCAAAAAATTGATGGGTTGGGTAAGAATGCTCATAATTTTGCACAAAATTTGAAATGCCGGCAAATACGCAAATTGTTCCGAACATCCTTTTAAACGAATTCATTTGGCGACAGACTTTGAATAATTATGCATCATTATGTCAAGTTGAGTCACAGGATAAATTTCCTATAGAATAAAAAGTATCTAGGGGGTGTTTTTTGATGGAAAAAAAGAAAATTTCTATTATCGGTGTTCCTTCTGATTATGGCCAACAACGTCGGGGTGTGGATATGGGGCCAAGCGCGATGAGATATGCCGGAGCCATTGAGAGATTGGAAAAATTAGGTTATGATGTTAATGATGAAGGAAATGTATCAGTCCACAAAACGAAGAAAACAAAAAGCGAAGAAGATAAATTATTGAATTTGGAAGAAGTGTTAGAAGTCAGTGAACAATTGGCGGAAAAAGTCGATGAAGTAATAAAGCAGGGAAGATTCCCGGTCATTTTGGGGGGAGATCATAGCATTTCCATCGGTTCCATTGCCGGAATAAGAAGGCATTATAAGAATTTGGGAGTTATCTGGTTCGATGCCCATACAGACATCAATACGCCGGAGACGACCCCTTCCGGAAATATTCATGGAATGCCCTTAGCGGTTAATCTTGGACTTGGGGATGAGCGGTTAATCAATGTTGCAAAGGATGCTCCTGCAGTCAAATTTGAAAACGTTGTCATCATCGGTGCCCGTTCGATTGATGAAGGGGAAAAAGCTTTAATAAAGGAAAAAAAGATCAAAATTTTCACAATGCATGAAATTGACCGTATGGGGATGTCGAAAGTCATTGAAGAAACCGTGGCTTATTTGAAGGCACGACAAGTGGATGGGGTGCATATTTCCATTGACTTGGATGCGCTGGATCCGATCTATACACCCGGTGTTGGAACGCCGGTGCCTGGCGGAATCACTTATCGGGAAAGTCATCTGGCGATGGAAATGTTGGAAGAAGCAAAAATTATTACTTCTTGTGAATTTGTAGAGGTCAATCCAATTCTTGATGAACGCAATAAAACGGCTGATACTGCAGTAGCATTAATGGGATCGTTGATGGGAGAAAAATTAGTGTAAAAATCACTATTTATTTCTATATATTGACTATTCTATACTTGATTAGATAAGATGAAAAAAATTTTTTATATGTTAGAAAAAAAGTGAAACTTTTTATTGAGTTCGTTCGTACAGTATTTAACCCAAAAGGTGGAGAGTTAATGTATGGATGCGTTAGTGAAAAAACGAATAAAGCAAGTGCTGAAAGGCGATCAAAATGCCTTTGCGGACATTGTAAGCCTTTATCAGCACAAGCTGTACCAAATTTGTTACCGAATGCTAGGAAATAAACAAGAGGCTGAAGATATTGCCCAAGAAGCTTTTGTCCGAGCGTATATCAATCTCCATACGTTCGATCCCAAGAGAAAGTTTTCCACGTGGCTTTATCGAATCGCGACAAACCTGTGTATAGACAGGATCAGAAAAAAAAAGCCGGATTACTATTTAGATGCAGAGGTCGACGGAACCGATGGATTGAATATGTATTCCCATATTGCCAATGACGATCAGCTGCCTGAAGATGCAGCACTTCAAATGGAATTTCAAGAACGCATCCAACATGAAATCAGCAAATTGCCAGAGAAATATCGTACGGTAATTGTATTAAAATATATTGAAGAATGTTCGCTTCAAGAAATTAGTGAAATACTTGACTTGCCTTTGGGAACAGTGAAAACTAGAATTCATAGAGGTCGTGAAGCATTGAGAAAGCAGTTAAACGAACTGTAGGAGGGGAAATCGCATGAGTACGTGTCCACAACACATTATTGAATATATGCACGAGTATCTGGATGGCGACATTAGCCGTGAACACGAGCAAGTGCTTAAACAGCATTTGAAGACATGTACGGCATGTCAAGAGCATATGCATCAACTAAGCGATGCGGTTGCATTTATTAAAAGTGCGGCACAAATTACGGCACCTCCACATTTTGAAGAAAAGGTAATGAAGCGTCTTCCTCGACCAAAAAATCGACTCGGTATACAAAACTGGCTGAGAAGACATCCGTTCTTGGTAGCGGCTGCCATGTTTATTCTATTTATGAGTGCAACACTTTTTGGAAGTTTCAATGATGATAAATTTTCAGTAACGAAACAACCGAACTTGGTAGTGGAAGGCCAAACCGTTATTGTCCCTGAAGGCGAAGTTGTGAAAGGCGATATCGTTGTAAAAAATGGAGATATTGTCGTTGAAGGTGAAGTGGACGGCAATGTAATTGTCATTAATGGAGAGTATATGGCATCCACTGCAGTGGTGACGGGCCAAATCCATGAAATCGATCAGGTATTTGAATGGGTTTGGTATGAAGTGAAACGGATGACAAAGGACTTTTTGGCACTGTTTGAAAACGGGAAAGATTAATTTGATCCTCCATTTTGGAATGAACTGCACCTTTAAGGATGCAGTTCTTTTTTTGTGATGGACATGATAATCCGTTCGGCTTAAATAAAGAAACATTTTCAAAAAAGTTTCGTTAATACTATAAAAGCTTAATGAATTTGATTATGATATACTTGATAATAGTATATAAATTGGGAAAATTTGATTTAATTTAGAAAATGAAAAATATTTGCATACTATTTTTATAAAACAAGCATAAACTATATCGCTTATGATTTATATGTGATTGATTTGGTTAAATAAGTGGGGGATGCCACATGAATATAATTGAGCAATTTACGGATTTTACACCTGTAAATATCATCTTCAGCTTTTTGGACATCATACTTGTCTGGTACGTGATCTATAAAATATTAACCCTAATCAGAGGAACAAAAGCGGTTCAATTGTTGAAAGGGCTATTTGTTATTATCGTTGCAAGAATTGCCACTGAAATTTTTGGTCTGGATACGTTAGGTTGGATGTTGCAAGAAGTCATTGATTGGGGATTTTTGGCAATTATTATCATTTTCACTCCTGAGATTCGGAGAGCCCTCGAACAGATTGGGCGGGGAAGATTATTTCAACGTTCAGTCAATCAATTGGAAGATGAACAGGCCCGTTTGATCGAAGCCATGAAAAAAGCGGTAAGCTATATGGCAAAACGGCGGATCGGTGCTCTCATTTCCATTGAAAAAGAAACCGGCTTAAACGAATATATCGAAACGGGCATCCGATTAGATGCAAATATCTCTTCAGAACTGATCATCAATACATTCATTCCAAATACCCCACTTCATGATGGAGCAATGATTATCCAAAAAAATCGTATTGCAGCTGCAGCTTGTTATTTGCCGTTGTCCGAAAGCACTTTGATTTCCAAAGAGTTGGGGACGAGGCACAGAGCTGCCCTTGGGTTAAGTGAAGTGACAGATGCCATTGTGGTCGTCGTGTCCGAAGAAACTGGGGCAATTAGTATTGCAGTGAACGGCAATTTACATAGAAATCTCACGTTGGAGAATTTCGAATCGTTGCTGAAAACATTATGGTTTGGCCCTGAAGGCGAATTAGAAGCATCCTCTAAGTGGACTTGGAGGGGGAAAAAGCATGGATAAATTTTTTGATAATATATGGGTGTTGAGGGCAACAGCCTTCATTTTGGCACTCCTGCTTTTCTTTTATGTGAAAGCCGAATTGACAGGCGGGAAAGAACCTACGTCAAATAATCAAGTGGACATTATTACAGATGTGCCGCTGGAGGCTTATTATGATTCGGAAAACTTGATTGTTACCGGTCTGCCGGAAACGGTGGATGTTACAATTGAGGGGCCGATGCAGCTCGTACTGCAAACAAAATTCAAAAAAGATTTTAAAGTTTTTGTTGACTTGAGCGATCTGTTAATCGGCAAACACAGAGTGACCATTCAGCATGAAAACTTTAATCCAAAATTAAATGTGACAATCGATCCTGAAGCGGTTGATGTGGTCATTGAGGAAAAAGTTACCCAAGAGTTCAAAGTGGATCCTGAAATCAATAGTCAATTAATTGCTGAAGGCTATATGCTAAAATCCATGACTGTGGAACCGAGCAAAGTAGTTGTTACAGGTGCCAAAAGTGCGATTGAAAGAATTAATTATGTAAAGGCAACGGTTTCGGCATCAAACGGAATCAAAGAGTCATTTACCCAAGAGGCGAACGTCAAGGTATTGGATGGCAATTTAAACAAATTGGATGTGTATATTGAACCACAGACAGTAAACGTCACTGTCGAGGTGGAAGAATACAGTAAAAGTGTTCCAGTGACGCTGAAACAAACAGGCTCCCCGCCGCCGGGAGTCGTGATTCGTCAATTGGAAACCGATACAAAATCGGTTCAAGTGTTTGGTCCAAAATCAATCGTTGACTCGATCAAGACGTTAGAAGCGGAGTTTGACTTATCGCAGGTGGATCATTCCGGGAATTATGAAGTGAATTTGAAATTGCCTAAAGGCGCTACAAGATTGGGAACTGATAAAATTTCTGTTCGGGCAAATATCACAAGAACATCCCAATCCGAAACAAGTGTTGACGAAACGACAAATGAAGAGCAAAATATCGATGAGTCAAATAGTGATGCAAACAGCAATTAAACCATATAAAAAGATAAAACCTATTCAAAGCATATTATTACTTGTAATTGATTCCATAAATGTTCATTTGTATGGAATGTCAAGTGTTGAAGGAGAGAATAGTTATGGGAAAATATTTTGGAACTGACGGTGTACGTGGAGTTGCAAATACAGAACTCTCACCGGAACTTGCGTTTAAAATTGGCCGTGCTGGGGGATATGTTTTAACAAAGAACGCAACAGAAAGACCAAAAATCATTGTCGGCAGAGATACGAGAATTTCCGGCCATATGTTGGAAGGGGCGTTAGTGGCGGGATTGCTTTCTATCGGTGTGGAGGTTATGAGACTGGGGGTAATAAGCACTCCGGGTGTCGCTTATTTGACCCGTGTGATGAATGCGGATGCAGGGGTCATGATCTCCGCATCCCATAACCCGGTTCAAGATAATGGAATTAAATTTTTCGGACCGGATGGCTTTAAATTGACCGATGAACAGGAAGAAGAAATTGAAAAATTGATTGACGCCGAACAAGATACGCTTCCTAGGCCGATTGGTGCGGAATTGGGCACGGTCAGCGATTATTTTGAGGGCGGCCAGAAGTATCTCTCATATTTAAAACAAACGGTGGATGTTGACTTTGAAGGTATTCATGTGGCTCTTGACTGTGCTAACGGAGCTACTTCTTCATTGGCTACCCACTTATTTGCTGATTTGGAAGCGGATATTTCAACTATGGGCGCTTCGCCGGACGGATTAAATATCAATGACGGGGTAGGTTCCACACACCCTGAAAAGCTTGCGGAATTCGTCTTGGAAAGAGAAGCGGACGTGGGGCTGGCCTTTGATGGCGACGGAGACCGTTTGATTGCCGTTGATGAAAAAGGAAACGTTGTAGACGGCGATCAAATCATGTTTATCATCGGCAAATATTTAAACAGCAAAGGGCTTTTAAAGAAAAATACAGTCGTATCCACTATCATGAGCAATATGGGATTCTATAAAGCGTTGGAAGAAAACGGGATGACCAGCGCGCAAACGCCTGTCGGTGACCGCTATGTCGTTGAAGAAATGCGCAAAAATGATTACAACTTCGGCGGCGAACAATCCGGCCACATCGTTTTCCTTGATTACAATACAACCGGCGACGGTATGCTCACGGCAATCCAATTGGTGAGCATTATGAAATTGACAGGAAAACCTCTATCTGAACTGGCATCAGAAATGAAAGTATATCCACAACGCTTAGTCAATGTACGGGTAACAGATAAACATAAAGTAAAAGAAAATCCGAAAGTACAAGAGGTTATCAAAGAAGTGGAAAACGTTCTTGGAAATAATGGCCGTGTACTGGTTCGACCTTCAGGTACAGAGCCGTTGGTGCGTGTGATGGTGGAGGCGCCTACAGAAGAAGAATGTGAAAGTTATGTAAACCGCATAGCAGAAGTGGTAAAAAAAGAAATGGGCATGAATGATTGAGATGAACGGCTGCGCAGAATATGAATGTTCTGCGCAGTTTTAATTTTTTGGGGATAACTGTATCCACACAAGTCTCAATCCATCCACCCAGGTCCACTCCCTTTAGCGCGAGAAACCATTTCACCTCCACTATTTCCATCAGGCACTGATTAATTAAAGAAGGAATGGGCATAGTAATAAATGTGAAATATGAAAGGGAGTGGAGAGATTATGGCAAAAATTGCAACACTTATAACAGACTTATTTGAAGATGTTGAATTTACAAGCCCTAGAGAAGCTCTGGAAAATGCGGGCCACACAATCGTGACGATCGATAAAGAGGGCAATAAAACCGTAAAAGGAAAAAGAGGAGCCAAAGTGGATATTGATTATGGAATTGAAGAAGTCCATCCGGATGATTTTGACGCATTGTTCATTCCGGGAGGCTTTTCACCGGATCTGTTGCGGGATGACGATCGCGTGGTGGCATTTGTAAAAGCATTTATGAAGGCAAACAAGCTTGTATTCGCCATCTGCCATGGGCCGCAACTGTTAATTTCGGCAAGGGAATTGGAAGGGCGCGACGTCACTGGTTATAAATCCATCCGGGTGGATTTGGAAAATGCCGGTGCAAAATTCCATGACGAGCCGGTGGTGGTTTGCGGAAACCAATTGGTGACAAGCAGAACCCCGAATGACTTGCCTGAATTTAACAGAGAAATCGTCAACTTGTTAAAAGAGCAAGAGCTTCAGGAGTAATTGTTAGTACTTTTTTCTCAAAGGTATAAAAAAATTTTTTTGCCCAGGACAATTTCTTGGGCAGCTATACATAGATGGGTTCAACCAATTTGTATAGAATAATAAAAAATAACAAATGTAAATCATTGACGGAAAGTAGCATATTCTGTATGATGTAGTTGCTTGATTTTTTCATGAATAATTTCCATATTTTATAAGGGAATTATTCAAGCGCGGCAAAGGAGGGTAGTTACGCGCTATAAAAATGCAAGGAAAATAATGATAGCGCCTGGACTAAGGAAATCGGACGTTCAATCCTTAGTTGACGAGGAGGAGGTTTATCGAGTTTTCGGCGGGTACCTCCCGACCGCATTGCCCGGTCGCAATTTCGTTCTTAAAACATAAAAGCGATTTTATGGACAAAGGAACGAAAAGGCAATAATCAATAATATAGAGCGATATCAAACCTACATTTCTTTTTTTAAATTGATTTAATTAGACAGAATTCGATGTTAAAAAAAGAGCGGATGTAGGCGGTATTTTTTATTGTCTTTTTCAAATCTATGAAGATATCGCTTGTAACGGAGGAATGTTAAAATGTGTGGAATTGTCGGATATAACGGAAAGTTGGATGCGAAGGAAATTTTAATTAAAGGATTGGAAAAACTGGAATATCGGGGATATGACTCAGCCGGTATCGCCATTCTGAATGAAAATGGTGTTACGGTTTTTAAAGATAAAGGCAGAATTGCCCACTTGCGTCAAATCGTTGATGATCAAGTTGAAGCAAATATCGGCATTGGTCATACGCGTTGGGCGACTCACGGTGAACCAAATCAAGTCAATGCCCATCCCCATCAAAGTGCATCAGGTAGATTTACCATTGTACACAATGGAGTTATTGAAAACTATCACTTGTTGCAAAGAGAATATTTAAAAGAGATTCCAATGCAATCTGATACGGATACAGAAGTGATTGTTCAATTAGTGGAACTATTCGCTAATGAAGGATTATCAACAAAAGAGGCGTTCCGCAAAGCGATCTCTTTATTGCACGGTTCTTATGCGATCGCCCTTCTTGATAAAGAAGATCCGGAAACGATTTATGTCGCAAAAAATAAATCTCCTTTGCTGATCGGAGTCGGTGAAGGATTCAATGTGGTGGCATCCGATGCTTTGGCGATGCTTCAGGTGACAAATCAATTTATTGAAATCCATGATGAAGAAATCGTACTTGTGCATAAAGATAAAGTGGAAATTTCCACTTTGGATGGACAAAAAATTGAACGAAACCCTTATACAGTGGAACTTGATGCGAGCGATGCCGAAAAAGGAACATATCCTCACTACATGTTGAAAGAAATGGATGAACAGCCTGGCGTGGTGCGTAAAATTATTCAAGAATATAGCAACGATGCAGGCGAATTGGCAATCGACGAACCGATCTTAAAAGCGTTGCGCGATGCGGACCGGATTTATATTATTGCAGCAGGAACCAGTTATCATGCAGGCCTTGTAGGAAAACAATATTTTGAAAAACTTGCCGGAATTCCAGTGGAAGTGCACATTTCCAGCGAGTTTGGCTATAACATCCCGTTGCTTTCCGAAAAGCCGCTGTTCATTTTCATTTCCCAATCCGGTGAAACAGCCGACAGCAGACAAGTGCTTGTAAAAGTGAAAAAATTAGGCCATCCTTCTTTAACTATTACTAATGTTGCGGGATCCACTCTTTCCCGTGAAGCGGATTATACTTTATTGCTACATGCCGGCCCTGAAATTGCCGTGGCATCGACAAAAGCTTATGTGGCACAACTTGCGGTACTTGCCATCGCCGCTTATGTCACTGGAAAAAGCAAAGGAATCAAATCCGATTTCGATTTGAAAACAGAGCTGGCCATTGCTGCCAACGCGATTCAATCTATCGTGGATTCCAAAGAGGAATTGCACAAAATCTCAAATGAATATTTAAGCAAGTCCCGGAATGCATTCTTCATCGGCCGCAATATCGATTATTATGTAAGTTTGGAAGGTGCTCTTAAGTTAAAAGAAATTTCCTATATTCAGGCGGAAGGTTTTGCAGGCGGGGAGTTGAAGCATGGTACGATTGCGTTGATTGAAAAAGGAACGCCAGTCTTTGCCCTCGTTACACAAGCGCCAGTGGCATTGAATATCCGCGGAAACGTGAAAGAAGTGGTGGCGCGCGGGGCAAATGCATGCGTAATTTCCATGGAAGGACTGGATGAGCACGATGACCGTCTGGTGATTCCGAAAGTTCATCCACTTCTAACACCGCTTGTTTCTGTCGTGCCGCTCCAATTCATCAGCTACTATGCGGCTCTTGAACGCGGCTGTGACGTCGACAAACCTCGTAACCTAGCAAAATCTGTAACGGTGGAATAAAATAACCGATACTTGCAGTATGTGAGTGATAATTAATGTTGTCACACAATTATTGAATAATGTCACTGATTTTTGCCTTGATACAGCATAAATGCTTGCTGTATCAAGGTTTTATTTTTTGGTTACATTTCATTATCCTTTCTACATTGATATCCTGTTCTTTTCTGAGATATTGAATAACGCTGAAAAAGCCGATACATAGAATTTTCGATGGAGAATAGAGTGAAAAATTTTTAGTTCGGCCATGATTTCAGAGATTTTTCATTTTGTTTGGTTACGCTTATAGTCAATATCAAGATGAACAGGAGGAGCTTTATGAACTATTTGAAATTATTGATGGCACTAATTTTCTGTTTTGCACTGATTTGTACGTCTGGTCACATCGCATTTGCGGATGATGATTTTGGGGAGCATCATGAGCATTACGAATGGGGTTATGGCAAAAAAGAACATATAGACGACCGCTATGAAGATGCAGGAGAAATGATTGGCTGGGGGACGGTTATCACATTTGCAGTGGCTGGGTTAATATTTCCGATGAGAAAATTAACCAAACCGATGATTACGACATTTCCGTCAATTAAGCAAATCTATATATCGTTGACGAAATTTTTGGGTAAATACCACATACTGATTGGAATCGTCACGGTCCTTTTAAGTATCTGTCACGGCATTCTCATGTACCTTCATGAAGGAAGATTGGAAGATGAAGGGGTTAGTGGACTAGTATCAGCTATTGTGTTGGGAATAGCCGGTTTGATTGGGTTAATGTTATTTAACAATAAAAAGGTTAAGAGCTTACGAACAACACATATGACGTTAATCGCTGTTACAATGGTTATTGCTCTTTTCCATATTTTCATTTCCTAATACGAATTTTGTTGGGATCTGATTAATACGGGGACAACTGCTATGGATAAATTCCATTTATTACAATAAATTCATGTTCAGCTATTTGCACCAAATTTGCGCCGGTAGGATTGACCGAACTGCCTGAAAAGGGCGTACTTTTATACATTGTTTGTGACAAGATTAATGATAAGTCATAACCAAAAAGCCTTGATATAGCCAAATGCTTGCTGTATCAAGGCTTTTTCTTTGTCATTTTAGAATATAAGATTTGGTATGGAAAGGAATTTCCTTCACATCGTTCAGCTTGTTAACGTAAAGAGCCATAGCATGGGCAACGTTTGATAGAAGGCCGATAAATTTGAATAATAATTCGCTAACCGGGTTTTCTTTATGTACATGATACAAGGCGCGGTAAACAAGCTTTGCATCATTTCTCACACGATGCAAATGCAGTGCTGCCAGACATCCTTGTGGTATGACGAAATGTTTCATTGCTTCGCCCACTTGCCCGCTATAATAGTCGTACCGTGAGCTTAACCATTCAACATCTTCTTCCGTGATAGCCAGGTTGCCCCGAACAGAACCATTGGCGTGATACGTTAATTGCTGCAGGCGAATGAGATCATCTTTTATAATTTGTTCATGCTCTTTGGTTAAATAGGGAATCACCATGCCAATGCTGACAGTTAAAGCATCTGAAAGCACTTCATAATCCACTTTGCAGCTTTTCTCCCTCATATAGGTATAACAAATATAACGCAAATCTTTTTTCATTGAATATCACTCTCCTAATAAATAATCAGATTATGTTAATACATCAAAAGGAATCATCTGCTTCTTCTTCATTAAAGGTTCTTGATAAATGATGGATTTCACCTGAAATGTTTTGGCAATATTTTCGGTATTTAACGCGTCAGAAGGGGCATTATAAGCCACAAACTTTCCATCTTTTAAAAAAATACATTGGTCACAAATGCGGGTAGCTAAATTGATATCATGAATGGCTGCTATGACCGTTTTTCCTTCCTGTACGAGAGAATGAAGAATGTCCGTTACAATGACTTGATAGTAAATATCTAAGTCAGAAGTCGGTTCATCTAATAGTAAAATATCTGTTTCTTGAGCAATGGCTTTTGCTAAATAGACAAGCTGCCGTTCTCCTCCAGATAAAGAAGGGACAAATCGATGTTTCAAATGGCTGATGCCGACTTGCTCCAACGCTTTTTTGACGGCCAGCTGATCGGTTTTCATCCAGCGGGAAAACCGTTTTTTGTGTGGATAACGCCCCATTTCGACCACTTGTTGCACAGTAAAATTCGTCTCTAATGTGGTCGTTTGGGGCATATAGGTGATGCGTTTGGCGATTTCCATAGGTTTCAGCTGTCGAAGGGACCGATTAAAAATTTTAATGTCTCCGCTATCAATCCGATTAATGCCGGCCAAACATTTTAATAAGGTAGATTTTCCCGTTCCATTCGGTCCAATGAGGGCAATAAACTTCCCTTTTTCAACAGTGAAGGAAAGGTTATTAAAAATGGTTCGGGCATTCCGATGAAAGGTTAAAGATTGAATTTCAAGAGCCGCTTCATTCATAAAAGTCCCTCCATTTTTTTCTGGCGCAATATTAAGAAAATAAAATATGGAGCACCTAAGAATGCAGTAATGATCCCAATTTGAATTTCAGCTGGGCGAATAACGAGGCGCGCGATTAAGTCAGCCAATGTTAAAAATAATGCACCACCTATCAGACTGGTTGGTATCAAATAACGATGGGTTGGCCCAATCAACAAGCGAATCATATGAGGAACAATTAAGCCGACAAATCCGATGGCGCCAGTCAAAGAGACGCAAACCCCTGTTAATAAAGAAGCGCTAATTAATAAAATGGTGCGTGTCCGTTGCACATGGATGCCCAAGTTTTTCGCTTCCTCTTCCCCAAGCAATAAAATATCCAACTGCTTGCGGTAGCTGAATATGAGAATATTGCAAAGGATAAAAGGGAGGATTAACAGCTTTACATCATCCCAATCCCGTCCATTTAAATTGCCCATAAGCCAGTATAGAATTTGCTGCAATTGGCCGTAGCTCGCGTATGTAATAATAAGAGAACTGCAAGCGGAAATGAACGAACTGATGGCGACCCCTGTTAAAAGAAGAGTTAACATGGATGTTTTGCCGTTTGATGTAGAAATGATATAGACAAGAAGCAAAGTGAGGAGAGCCCCTAAAAAACCAAAGACAGGAACAAAAAAGGTACTGATATGGGATAACCCAAAATAAATAGCAATGACTCCTCCTAAAGAGCCTCCTGATGAGATGCCAATGATGCCCGGTTCTGCCATCGGATTGCGGAATAAGCTTTGCATGACCACCCCACACACAGCTAAACTGGCACCAACAATGCTTGCTACAATGACACGTGGCAAGCGAATATAAAGCAAAATCTGTTCAAAGGTAGAGTCCGTTTCAAAATAGAAAAAAGGAAGTTTAGCCAAAAAAACTTGAACGGTTTCAAAAAGGGGAATCGTCACGCCACCGAAACTCGTGGCGATGACGATACTGAATAGAAATAATATAAAACTGGCGATAAAAAAGACGGGCATTTTCAGTTGCTTCATCTTTTGTTACTCCTTAGATAAAATCGCAGCCATTTCTTCTGCTCCTTCGATTACATAGTGGGAGGCAGTGGTTACATTGGCGCTGTCTAGCACATAAATCTTATTGTTTTTAATAGCTGGCACGTCTTTTAGTGCAGGGTCTTTTTTCCATTCTGTTACGAAAGCCGGCTCCCCATTGTTTGTAGTAGACCCCCAGGCAGTTGTAAAAATCACATCTGGTTTTAATTGAACCAATACCTCTTTTGAAATTTCCGGGTAGTCAGGGTAGGATTCGCCTACAATCCCTGCTTCCGATACAACATTAATTCCGCCGGCTAATTTAATCATTTCACCGATTGTGGTATTGTCTGTCACACTGGAGGAGTATTCCGTGTAATAAAGAACGCGGGGTTTATTTTCTTTTTTGTCCGCTTTTTCTTTTAATGCATCGATTCGTTTTTGAATATCCGCGATTAAGTTATTCGCTTTTTCTTGTTCTCCGACAATTTTCCCCAGCGTTTCAACGGTTTTTAAAATACCTTCAAAGGAAGTGTCATCGATGACTTGGAATGTTGTAATTCCGGCATTTTCTAATTGATTCAATACATCTGGATTAACGTAAGAAGGAATAATCACCAAATCTGGCTTTAATGCTAAAATTTGCTCGGCTGTTACGGTTTCAAATTTCGTTTCAATTGAATCGGTTTTGCCTGCAACATTGGAAATCGCTGGATCACTAGAAATCGCTGTGACGCCTACAAGATTTTCAGAAGGTACTAAATCCACCAGCAATTCATCGACAGCTAAAGCAGTCGAAACAATACGTTTCGGTTTTTCCGAAATGGTAATTTCCTTACCACGGCCATCTGTCACCGTCAGCGGATAAGCCGATTGTTTAGCTTGTTCGGATGGTTGATTTGTCGAATTTTCATCATCATTGTTGGCAGTATCGGTATTACAAGCTGTTAAAAATAATAAAAGCAATATGGGTAGTAGCAATTTGGTGAATTGATTCATCACAAATCTCCTTTTCTATAAAATTTTTTATATGTTTAGTGTGGCCACACATTAAACCAAAATAAAAAGCCTGTATCCCAAGTGGGAATACAGGCGTGAAAGCGTTAAAAAGCACAAAAAAGCATGACTTGCTTGCACCCGTTCTTTTCCCACCCGAAAAGACGTTTGCAAAGTGTTTAAGCAGGCTTCCTGACTCGGACTTCCTCTTACTCCTAACCCTTCCCGAATGTAACATTCAGTGGTTATTGTTAGTTTCATCCATCCTCACAGTAGCGGGGGCTGTACTAGATTTTCACTAGTTTTCCTTTTAACTCTTCAAAGAAGAGCACTTAAACACCCTCGATATGAAATTAACTATAATCTAGCATAAATCATTTAATAAATGCAATAGTATAACAAAACTTTACATGATTGCACCACATCGGATATACTAATCAGCAGTTTTTCTTTTTGGGAGGGAAGATATCTATGGCAAAAGACTGGCGTTATATTAGTTATCCGTTTATGCGGGAGAAAAGTTGCTTGGTAGATTATGAAATTATGACAGACAGCTTAACGACAAAAATAGGAGATTGCATAAGTGTAAGCAAAAATGAACATAAGTTTGAAGAAATCACTCAAATTTTAAGAAAAATCCAACCGCTAGCTTATCATGCAAATGGATCTGTAAGAGGGCGTTTAGCGATTACAGAAGAAGATTTAATGTGGCTGGAATCTGTATATGATGATTTTGTCGAACGAGCAGGCGAGACAAATAAGCAATTCGTTTTGCCACAAGGTTCTGAGTTGGCGACTCGATTGCATATTTGTCGAAGTGAAGCGAAAAAGAGCTATCGTGCTTTACACAAAGTAAGCGAAGAGAGAGAAGTGCCGGAAATTTTGTTTCAGTTTTTAGGACTTTTAGCGAATGTATTTTTTGTAATGGCAATTGAAGCGAATAAATTAACTAAAACCGAAGAAATCCCTTTTATCAGCAAATCTTATGGAAAAACTAAATAAATAGTTTATAGATAGCCCAAATTTATATATATTGCAAGTTAGTTAAGAGAATACTAGATGAAAACGATTTGTAAATATTTTAGATTTACTTTTTAAGATTGTAAGCATGAATTTTATATGATAACATACACTATATATTGTGTAGTTTAAAATTTAATAACACAAAATGTTGAGTATAAAGTTATGGTGGTAATTTTTAATACCTTAATAGGGAATCCAGTGAGAATCTGGAGCTGCCCCCGCAACTGTAAGTGTGGACGAATTAGCAAACCACTGTATCGATTTACTGAAAGGTGACGATACGGGAAGGGCTATAGTAGGAGGATACACGAGCCAGGAGACCTGCCATACTTTGTAGTTTCTATTCTTCGGGGTGTGAGAAGGAGAAACGATAGGAAAAGATATATTTTACATATGTTTTATTTCTGTCGTATTCTTCCTTTTTCCGTCTATTCCCCGAGAATGACGGATTTTTTATTTTTAGGGAGGAATTAAGGTGACAAGAAATCAAAGTATTGAACAGGAAACACTTTCTGAATTCATCGATCGTATTTTTAATGATTTCAAGTTGGCATCAGACCAATACAAAGAGAAGATTCGAAAAGCAGGAGTAACCAATCCATTCGATGAGAGAGATGCAGATATTTTAATTAAGTATGCTCTTGAAAATATTGATGAAGCAAATACAGAATGGACCTATATTGCAGCAAGAATTTTTTTACAAAATCTTTATTATAAAGCAGCAAGAAACAGAGGATATGAATTTAATCATAATCGTACTTATGGATCGTTTTATGATTTGATTCGGATATTGACCGAAAAAGGAATCTATTCCGAAAAGTTATTAATGAAATATACAAAACAAGACATTGAGTATTTTGAATCAGTTATTGAACCTAAACATGATTTGTTATTTACATATCCCGCTATTCTATCTTTGGCAACCCGTTATTTAGCAACGGATTATGAGAAAAATGTTTATGAATTGCCACAAGAACGCTGGATGATTATTGCGATGTACCTTATGCAAGACGAAGATAAATCCATGAGAAATGAGTATGTAAAAGAAGCGTATTGGGCTTTAAGCAATCTGTATATGACTGTTGCGACCCCAACACTTGCAAATTCCGGAAAAACACATGGGCAGTTATCTAGCTGCTTTATTGATACTGTAAATGATAGCTTACAAGGAATCTATGATAGTAATAGCGATGTTGCCCAGCTTTCTAAAAATGGAGGCGGTATCGGTGTTTATATGGGGAAAATTCGTGCAAGAGGTAGTTCCATCAAAGGATACAAAGGCATGTCAAGTGGTGTTATACCATGGATTAAGCAATTAAATAATACAGCAGTCAGTGTTGATCAGCTTGGTACAAGAAAAGGCGCTATTAGTGTGTATTTAGATGTATGGCATCGTGATATAGAAGAATTCCTTGATTTGAAACTCAATAATGGTGATGAACGGTTGCGTGCGTATGACATATATACAGGAGTATGTATACCCGATTATTTTATGGAACAGGTAGAAAAACGGGGAGATTGGTATTTATTTGATCCATATGAAGTGAAACAAGTGATGGGTTACTCGCTAGAAGACTTCTATGATGAAAAGAAGGGCGATGGACAGTGGCGTAAAAAGTATCAAGAATGTATTCAAGCCAATCTTTCTTCCAAAAAAAGAATTCCAGCAATAGATATTATGAAGCGAATCATGAGATCCCAATTAGAAACTGGCGCACCGTTTATGTTTTATCGTGATGAAGTCAACCGCCAAAATGCCAATTCCCATCAAGGTATGATCTACTGTTCAAATTTATGTACGGAAATTGCGCAAAATCAATCTCCAACAGAATTTATTGAAGAATATATCGAAAACGAAAATATAATTGTAAAAAAATATAAAGCTGGTGATTTTGTTGTTTGCAATTTGAGTTCTATCAATTTAGGCCGTGCTGTACCTGATAATGTTTTAGAACGTTTGATTAAAATTCAAGTTCGCATGTTAGATAATGTAATTGATATTAATACGCTGCCAATTAAACAACCAGAAATCACGAATAAAAAATACCGGGCCATTGGACTTGGAACATTTGGTTGGCATCATCTATTAGCTTTGAAGAATATTGAATGGGAATCAGAAGAAGCAGTACAATATGCAGATGAACTTTATGAAAAAATAGCTTATTACACGATTCGAAGCAGTATGGAGTTAAGCAAAGAAAAGGGCAGTTATCCATTATTTGAAGGAAGTAAATGGAGTTCTGGTGAGTATTTTATTTATAAAGGTTATACAGACGAACGATGGATGCAACTTCAAAAAGATGTTAAAAAATATGGAATTCGAAATGGATATTTAATGGCCATTGCACCTAATGCGACAACTTCGATTATTGCAGGTTCCACCGCTAGTATTGATCCTATCTTTAAACCTTTTTATATTGAGGAGAAAAAGGATTACCGAATTCCGACAACTGCACCTGATTTAAATCATAAAACGTATAATATTTATCGCCGTTCAGCTTATATTGTGGACCAAAGATGGTCAATCAAACAAAATGCTGCTCGTCAAAAACATATCGATCAAAGCATTTCATTTAATATTTATGTTCCAAACACGATAAAGGCATCAGTGCTGCTAGATCTGCATTTTCAAGCATGGAAATCAGGTTTAAAAACAACCTATTATGTTCGCTCTACATCGAATGAAGTAGAAGAATGTGTGTGGTGTCAAAGTTGAAGGCTTTAATAGCTTATTTATCTTATAGTGGAAATACAAAAGAAGTTGCAGAAATTATTGAGGAAGTATTAAAAGAAAAGAAATTTCAAGTGGATATGCATCGAATCGGAGTCAATTTGCCAATCAATCTTAAAATGTACGATTTAATATTTATTGGTACTTTTACTTGGGCAAAGGGTGCATTACCTATTGAAGTTAAGGATTTTGTATGGGAAATAGGCTATAAACCAAAAAATATTGCAGTATTTGGTACTGGTGATACTCAGTTTGGGGGCGATGAATTATTTTGCTTGGCGGCTGTGAAATTAGCAAGATTCTACAATAGTCGTTGGGAACCTTTAAAAATTGAACAATCTCCTAGAGGAAGTCAAGAAAAAATCGTAAAAAAATGGATAGAAGGGATTGTTAAAGATGTCACCAAACTTGCTTGAAAAGGTAAAAACATTAGATCCAATGAATCCAAATCGAGCAACTGCACTGTTTGGAGGAAAATCGAGTGGTATTTTAAATTGGAATGATATTAAGTATCCGCATTGGTATAAAACATATAAACGCTTGTTAAGTAATTTCTGGAAGTCTGATGAAGTGAATATGTCGAATGATGTGAAGGAATTTCCAATGTTATCAACGGAGGAACAAGATACGTTTTTAAAAGTAATTAGCCTTTTAGCGACATTAGATTCATCGCAAACAAGGACCATTCTACTCACATCCTTATATGCCACAGATCCATCAGTACAATCTATTTTAGCTGTCATTGCACAACAAGAAGCAGTGCATAATGAAAGCTATTCTTATATATTATCTTCCGTAGTATCGTTAGATAAACAAAATGAAGCTTTTGAAATTGGTAGAAGTGATCCGATTTTACTTAAACGTAATCAAAATATAATGGAGATATATAATCAATTTGTCGAGAAGCCATCTTTAGAAAATATATTAAAAACATTAGTATATTCCACAATACTTGAAGGATTATTCTTCTATTCAGGTTTTGCTTTCTTCTATAATTTAGCGCGCCAAAACAAAATGGTTGGAACATCTACAATGATTAGTTACATTAACCGAGATGAATTAGAACACGGTCGTTTTATTTGTGAATTAGTTCGGGCAACATTGGGAGAAAATCCTGAGCTAAATACAAAACATTTTACTGATTGGGTTTATGAACAATTTAGAAATTCTGTAGAATTGGAAGTGGAATGGTCTCACTATGTGTTAAATGGTGTAGAAGGCATTGATTTAGATGAAATGGAAGGTTTTATTAAATATAGAGCGAATAAAATGTTACGAATGATAGGATTAAGTGAAATATACGCAATGCATATTAATAATCCAATGAAATGGATTCGTGCATATGTAGATAATTTTGATGAAACAAAAACGGATTTCTTTGAACAAAGAAATCGTCAATATACTAAGATTAGTGATTTGAATGGTTTTGATGAACTCTAAAAATTATTAATATTAAAAATCCAAATCTCTGAAGGGTGTACTAATATTTTTAGCAGCCCTTCTTTTTTTGTTGAGATAAGTTTGAGTATATATGCCTATCATTTTTTATACTAGTATGTTCAAAAATGTTAGAGTTGTTGAAATAAACTTTGGTGCTCTGATTTCTAGATTGAAATTTTATGTATAAATCCAATAGTAAATTTCCATAATTAAATCAGGATTTTAAAAATTGTTAAAAGGTAGGGATTATTTTTGGGAGAAAGTAAATATGCAGAATTAAATGAAGAACAACTCAAGGAAATAAAACGACTAGAGAAAAAATTAAATGTAACACTAATTGCATATGAAAATTCAATATTAGAAAGTCCAAACCAATTTGATAACACAGCGAATTAAATTGAATGGATATTGTTATTGACAAGTAGAAAATACACATATTTGGTGAAGGTCTCTAATTTAAAGAAAAAGGTTCGATTGAAAATGAAGAATATCCATAGGCCTTCACCTGTCCCTTCACTTGAGATTTTCAGTATTCAGGAAGAACCATCCCCTATCAGCAAAGCATCCGTGAATTCTGCCTTCCTTGTCTCCATTATGGTTTTCTCTTTATACACGCCCACATAGCAGATATCCCCGTATGATTCAAAATCTATCGATATTAGTCAAAATGAAATGATAGAGAAAAGCATGCATGAAATCGAAATTTTAGATGACAGAGAATTTGATGATTTATATAATCAATTGGATGTTGCTCATCAAATGATTGTGGACGGAACTATTCGCGAATACGTGGACTGTGTCAGCAGCGCCTGCGAAAGCAAAATTCCATGCAATCAATGACCGGATTATATGAGAATGCCTGGAAGTCGCAATTTTTATCCAGCTTGATGATGCCGATATGCAGTTTATCGGAAATTTTGGCTATGTAGCTGTGTGTATTGTTGGTGCTTACCTTGTTACAACTGATGCCATCACCATTGAAACGATTGTGGCGTTTATAATTTATATTCGTCTATTTACTCAGAAACCCAATTTGCTCAAGTGGGAACAAATTTACAATCAGCGCAAGCGGCCAGTGAGCGGGTATTTGAATTTTTGGAAGAAAAAGAATTGGATGCGGAACATCCGAAACTTGCAAAAGTGGAGCATGTTAAAGGGGAGATAGAATTTAAAAATGTGCAATTTGGATACCGCCAATGGACAAAAACAATGATTAACGATTGCCCGTGTAATGATAAAAAATGCGCCGTTATTGATTTTAGATGAAGCAACGAGTTCTGTGGATACACGGACAGAACTACAAATTCAGCGCGCTATGGAACAATTGAAAACAGGAAAAACGTCCTTTATTATTGCCCATCGTCTTTCAACCATTAAAAATGCGGATTTAATTTTAGTCATGAAAGTTGGAGAAATTGTGGAGAAAGGAACCCATCAAGAACTTCTTGATAAAAATAGATTCTACGAAGAATTGTATAAAAGCCAGTTTGAACAAGTATCGTAACTGTTTCAAACTAAAATATGGTATAATTAGTAAGCGAGTTTTTGACGTACACTTGACATAAAACGGTTTTTGCATTGTTTCTGCAAGTGAAACGATAAAATATTGAGCGGAGGATTTAAATGAACAAAATGAATATGCCAAAAATGATGAAGATGATTACTATTCCGTTAGCTTTAAGTGCCATGCTAGTAGGATGTTCAAACGGAGATGATGAATCAGTAGCAACGGTGAATGGAGAAAAAATCACAAAAGCGGAATTAAACGAAGCTCTCACGGAACAATATGGACAAGAAGTATTAAATAATTTAATTGCCAATAAAATTGTGGAGTTAGAAGCGAAAAAACAAAAAGTTTCCGTAACGAAAGACGAAATTGAAGCGGAGTATAAAGACTATGTGGACCAATACGGAGGGGAAGAAAGTTTCAAACAATTGCTTTCTTCTTATAATATGGATGTAGAGGATGTAAAGAAAGATATTAAAAATTATTTACTAACAAAAAAAGTAATGGAAGACTATGTTGACATTAAAGACGACGAATTGAAATCCTACTTTGAAGAAAATAAGGATTCCTATAATCAAGCAGAACAAGTTGAAGCAAGCCATATTCTAGTGGACGATGAAAAAACAGCTAAAGAAGTCATTAAAAAATTAAATGATGGAGAAGATTTTGCTAAACTTGCAAAAGAATATTCCACTGATACAGGTACAAAAGACAAAGGTGGCTACTTAGGCTACTTTGGCAGAGGCGAAATGGTTGAAGCCTTTGAAAATGCTGCATTCTCCATGAAAGTAGGTTCCATTTCCAGCGAGCCAGTCAAAACTGATTTTGGTTACCATATCATAAAAGTGACAGACAAAAAAGAAGTAAAAGAAGCCAAATTTGAAGATGTGAAAGACAAAGTATATCAAGATTTATTAGAACAAAAAGTAAACGAACAATATACAAAATGGCTATCCGAAAAAATGGATGAATATAAAATTGAAAACAAATTATCAGGCGATAATAAAGATAAAAAGGATAAATAATTAAAGGGGGCTGTCCAGAAAGTCGAACACTTTCTGAAACAGCCTTACTTCTTATAGTAATATTCTCTTAAAAACTTTCCCTGCGGTGGTTACAAAACGCGCCTCCTCGTCGCAATTTATCTGCGGCGAAAACTCTAGCTAAAGCCGCAAAGGGGGCGTCTTGAAATGACTTTTCAGAAGCCGCCCTTTTTTTGCCATTAAAAAACGGCCGTCTTATTTTGGAATAATTTATGGCAGAGATGAAAAGGATTTGTAAAATATCCCCCACTTCCCAAATGTTTTACAGTTACTTTAATGTTTTTTCACAACTGTCTTATAAGATGATGGTGAAAAAATGAGAAGGGGGAATAGTAATGAATTTTCCATCAGTGGATTATTCATGGCTCGGAAACGGGACGGTCATTGCGATGATCGCCATTGTCCACGTCATTATCAGCCATGGTGTAGCCATTGGAACATCCGTTTTGACCGTATCTTTGGAACATCGAGCGTTTAAGACGAACAATCAAAAACTAGATGGGTTGGCCAAAAACATTGCGAAATGGATTTTAATCATCACTACAACAGTAGGAGCGATGACCGGTGTGGGAATCTGGTTTTCGACAACGGTCATTCAGCCGGATTCGATTGGTTCTTTATTGCGAATCTTTTTCTGGGCTTGGGTAACAGAATGGGTTTGCTTTATCACCGAAGTCATTCTATTAATCATTTACTATTACACATGGGACCGTTGGCAAGATCCTGAGAAGAAAAGAAAACATATTTATATAGGAGTTGGCTTAAGTATTGTTTCATGGCTGACAATGGCCATTATCACAGGCGTGTTGGCAGCAAAATTGACACCCGGGAAATGGATTGAGACATTCTCATTCTGGAATGCCTTCTTTAACCCAACGTATTTGCCTTCTTTAGGATTCCGAATGTTCTTAGCTATCTTATTGGCGATTGTACTTGTTTCATTATTCATACGTCTATTCGTAAAAGACCTTTCACTGAGGGAAGAATCCTTTAAAGTATTCGGTTTTTGGGGTGCGATTTCTTTGCCAATGACCTTCGTTTTAGGGCTTTGGTATTTATGGTCCATTCCAGATCAAGCCTACAATATGATTGTTTTGGCAACAGGAATGACCGAAAGTACATTTAAAATCATCAATGGTCTTGCATTATTGATTTTACTGGTTTTTTCTGTTTGGCTTATCCGAAGCCCGAAAAAAGTGCCCATTATCCTTTCTATAGCAGTGTTTGGTGCGTCCATCGGATTTATCGGAGAATTTGAGGTGGTAAGGGAATACATTCGAAAACCTTTCATCATTTATGATTACATGTACGCAAACGGACTTCTCGCCCAAGATTGGGAAAAAATGAATGAAGAGGGCTTTTTAGCCAATGCGACTTGGGCAAAAGAAAAGGAAATTACGGAAGAAAACAAAGTGGAGGCCGGAAGAGAAGTTTTTGTAGGCCAATGTATTGCTTGCCATACCATCGATGGTTGGAGAACAAAAAGGGCGTTAGGAAAGCGTTTAGCCGGATGGGATGAAGAAGCATTGAAAAACTATATACCAACCATGCATACGGTGCGGGTTGCCATGCCTCCTTTCATGGGAACTGAAGAAGAATTGGATGCCTTAGCAGCCTATTTGAAATCAGAAATTGACCGCGTAAATAATGAAAAGGAGGTAAGTCAAAATGAATAATTTGCCGATTTCTCCTGATAATGCGTTACCAATTCCGGCACCTCTGGGTTTAATGGAATTATTAATCATCTTAACCTTTATCATTCATATTCTATTTGTAAATTTTACGGTTTCACTTGTAACGGGAGCAGTGGGATTAGAGATTGCCGGGAAAATTAAAAAAAGTGCTTTCTTGGATAAGATGGCAAAAAGTTGTTCTTTCCACGCATCCATTCATAAAAGCATCGCTGTTGTAATGGGGGTAGCTCCACTGCTCATTATTAGCGTGATTTATACTCAATATTTTTATTCCAGCACCATTTTAATCGGGAAAATATGGATCAGTGTCATTCCTTTATTAATCATTGCATTTCTTTTGTTATATCTTTATAAATTCACATGGGATAAGTGGCAAAATAAAAAAGCGCTGCATATTCTTGTAGGATTTGCAGCAATGTTGATATTGTTATATATCCCGCTTATTTTCATCGTGAATATTACTTCGATGCTGTATCCAGACAAGTGGGGCGAGGTTCAAGGATTTTTCCCTAGCTTATTGTATTATCCGCAAATTTGGCAAAGATATTTGCATTTCATCCTTGCCAGTCTTGCTACAGGCGGCTTTTATGTATTCCTGTTTTACGCATACAAAAGCCGAAAAAAAGGCGGTTTGGAAGATTATGAACAAAGCCTGAAATTATTTGGTGCCAAAGTGGGCTTATGGATTACGGTAGTGCAATTAATTGCAGGATTCATCCTGTTATTCGCCTTTAAACCGGAAGTCAGAATGTTGTTCATGGGTGAAGATTTATTATTAACTACTTTATTAATGCTTTCAATCGTTTTAACCATTATTTTATGCGTCTTTTTATTCCTTGCGGGATATAAAGATTCTTTCAAATCCTTTGTTTTATCGGCGGCTGTGTTCGTGTTAATTGTGGGCATTATGGGATGGATCCGTCATGAAGTAAGAGAAACTTATTTATCCCCTTATTTTGATGAATTCCCAAGAACAGAGCAATCGATGGAAAAATAATATGAATTGCAAGCGGCAGTTTAGATGAAGCAGAAGCTTACTAAACTGCCTTTTATGTGCGCCCGGCATGTACATGAACGATAGGGTGTAAGTCCCGAACCCCGAAGACAGAAGTCAGCAGAGGTCATCGTATTAGTTGGTTTAGAACTACTAAGAAGGACCGAACAATTAAGAGAGAATAGCCCTTGGCATTCAGTGAGTCATGATGAACACAGAAAACGTAGTACCTCACTTGAGGAAGGAAGCGGTGAATCCCGTGGGAGACCTCTTGGAGGGTGGAGTGACCACTGGCATAAAGAGAACAGCTATTCACGGAAGTTATAAAGACTTGCGTCAATTATCTTAATTGAACCGCCGTATACGGAACCGTACGTACGGTGGTGTGAGAGGACGGGAGCTAATCAATCCCTCCTACTCGATTTGTAAGAATATCGATGAAAGGAAGTATTCGAATTTATAAAATATTCGAATTTATAAAAAAATAATTGCATAATTTACCAAATAAGATTATAAATATTAATATATTCTTATTTTTGTAGCATAAATTCTCGTATAATCTTTTTAATTGTCATAAAACAAGGAGGGGTTTGGATGGGAAATGTTCTAAAGTGTTGCAAAATTTGCGTCTTCCCGTGATTGGGGCACCGATGTTTATTATTAGTACACCAAAGCTAGTGATTGCCCAGTGTAAAGCAGGAATTGTGGGTTCTATGCCGGCATTGAATGCAAGACCATCCAGTCAATTGGATGAATGGTTGGCGGAGATTACGGAAGAACTCGCCAGCTACAATGCCAAAAATCCGGACAGACCTGCTGCGCCTTTTGCCATCAACCAAATTGTCCATAAAACGAATGACCGATTGGAAAAGGATATGGAGCTTTGCGTAAAGTATAAAGTTCCTATTATTATTACGTCCCTTGGTGCACGGGAAGAGGTATATGAGGCTGCCCACAGTTATGGCGGTTTTGTATTCCATGATGTCATTAATAATACCTTTGCCAAAAAAGCCATTCAAAAAGGGGCAGATGGACTGGTGGCAGTGGCGGCAGGAGCTGGTGGACATGCTGGAACCCAAAGCCCGTTTGCTCTTGTACAAGAAATTCGGGAATGGTTTGATGGTCCATTAGCTTTATCGGGAGCGATTGCACGCGGACACTCTATTTTAGCTGCACAAACAATCGGAGCCGACTTTGCATATATTGGTTCTCCATTCATTGCAACCCATGAAGCCCGGGCGGCGGAGGAATACAAGCAAATGATTGTGGATAGTTCTGCAGAAGATATTGTTTACAGCAATCTTTTTACAGGCGTACATGGGAACTATTTGAAAGGCTCCATCATTAACGCCGGCTTGGACCCGAATAATTTGAAAGAAAGCGACCCTTCAGCCATGAACTTTAAAGAAGCCGGCAAAAAAGCCTGGAAAGACATTTGGGGAAGCGGCCAAGGAATTGGGGTTATCAAAGAAATTACTTCTACAGAGCAGCTGGTGGATCGATTATACAAAGAATATCTTCAAGCTTATGAGGAGTTAATTCAAAAGAGAGCCGTATATGCAAATCGATAAAATATGCAGACTTCCTAATGATAGACAGATTCTCGCATCTGTTTAGCATAGGAAGTTTTTTTATTTGGTTCGCTTACTAATCGATTTAGTGCGTTTACTACTTTATTTGGATCAGATGTTACCTCCATTAGTGCATTTACTACTTTATTTGGAGTGGATGGTACTTCCTTTAGTGCGTTTGCAACCTTATTTGGTGCGGATGGAGTTTCCATTAGTGCGTTTGCAACTTAATTTGGTGCGGATAGTATTTCCATTAGTGCGTTTGCAACCTTATTTGGTGCGGATGGAGTTTCCATTAGTGCGTTTGCAACTTAATTTGGTGCGGATAGTATTTCCATTAGTGCGTTTGCAACCTTATTTGGTGCGGATGGAGTTTCCTTTAGTGCGTTTACAATCTTATTTGGTGCGGATGCAACCTCTTTTAGTGCATTTACAACCTAATTTAGTGCGGATACCTCCACCTTGTATTGAAAAATATTGCAAATACAACAAAAATCAAATAAAATCTTTATAAAATATTGCATTTGCAACAAAAAGAAGGGTTTACAATGAAAGAAGTTCTTCGAGAAATTGGCATGATTGCAAGAGCGTTGGATTCTATCAGCAATATCGAATTTAAAGAATTTGATTTAACAAAAGGACAGTACTTATATCTTGTTCGAATTTGCGAAAATCCGGGCATCATTCAAGAAAAGCTAGCGGAAATGATAAAAGTGGACCGGACTACTGCCTCCCGCGCCATTAAGAAGCTGGAATTAAATGGTTTTATTGAAAAGCGCGGCGATGCAAACAACAAAAAAATTAAAAAATTATACCCAACTGAAAAAGGAAAAAGCATTTATCCATTGCTTAAAAGAGAACACGATTATTCCAACGCCGTGGCTTTAAAAGGACTTTCTGAATCAGAAGTGGAAGCATTGTTCCATCTTTTGCAACGGGTAAGAAAAAATGTGGAAAAAGATTGGGAGTATGTCAAAAAAGGGAATAAACGAAATTATTGATGTAAGGAGCGACTCTTATGATATTCAAAATAAAAAAATGCACCCTTGAAGATATGGAAACATTGCAAAAGGTCGGCAGGGAAACCTTTTATGAAACCTTCAAGGATCAAAATTCGCCGGATAATATGAAAGCCTATTTGGAAAAGGCTTTTAATCCGGTGCAACTTGAAAGGGAATTATCCAATATCCATTCGCATTTTTACTTTGTTTATGTGCAAGATGAAGTGGCCGGCTACTTGAAGCTGAATATCCATGATGCCCAGACGGAAGAAATGGGGGATGAATCCCTTGAAATCGAACGGATTTACATTCGGAAAAAATATCAAAAGTTTGGACTTGGAAAAGCTTTGCTGAATAAAGCCATTGAAATTGCAAAGGCGTTAGATAAGAAAAAAATTTGGCTTGGCGTCTGGGAAAAGAATGAAAATGCCATTGGTTTCTATGAGAAAATGGGATTTGTTAAAACCGGCTCCCATACCTTTTATTTGGGCGATGAGGAGCAAACGGATTATATTATGGTCAAAACTTTGGAAGGTTGAAGTGGAGGAAAGGAATAATTTTGGGGAATCCTCGTATTTTGGGAAGCTTTCAAAGTGGATTTGGAAATCAAACCCACTTTTTTAACTTCCTTTATTCTTTTCTGCAATATCTTTTAGCAAAGCAATGATTTCTTTATTTTGTTCAATTTGAATCTCACTATTGATACGGAGAAGTCTCAACCATCTGAAGAAAAAAGCAATCAACAATATTCCCTTGAAATCAAACCCGACAAATAATAAAAACCCGCTTTGAAATATAAAGCCTTTTCAAAACGGGTTTTTAATTGGAAAAATACAGGATATTTTTTGCGAATCAACATAAAACGATGATCCGAAATGGTGTGGTTTGGGCAGGAATGCTGCGGGTTGTTGGTCCATAAATAACGACTAAATCCCGGTTTCCAGGATATTTTGAAAAGAGTTGCCCATTACTCATCAAAATGGGGGTGAAAGGAGATAAATGTAATTGCAATTGCCCATCGCTGCTTAACAATTGATGATCGAAATAGCTGACTTTCACATTCCGGTCCGGATATTCTTTCACTATCACAAGGGCTTGATATTGGGGTGGATAGATGAGAATGGCCGGCAAATCGCCATTATAGTATCCCGTCACTTTGTCTCCAATCATGACTGTTTCTTGGTTGATGAAGTATGTTGAAGGGGTGACGACAAAATTGACGATTGAACCGGATTCATCTTCCACTGTAAACAATTTATTGCAACCTTCCATTTCGCCCCTTTGCCCCGTGAAAAAATCACTGATTGCCGTAACGGCCCCGCTGAAAGATAAAAAATTGGTCATGCGATACCTCCAGAACAAAGTAAATTCATTTCCATAACTAACAATATAGGTTATGATCTGAAAAAGTTTTGGTTAATTCGTGGTTCGAATCCAGTTCATTTTCACCATTATTCCGATAAAAGTCATTCTAAGAATATCGGGTAAGAAAATGAGTCAGATACTAAACTATGAACTGAAGGAGGAAGGAAAATGCTGAAAAGTCTTAATGAGGCGTTGGAATATATTGAAGCCCACTTAAATGACGAAATCGATGAAAAGGAAATTGAGAAAATTACAGGGACTTCGATTTATCATTTTAGACGAATTTTTTCATTTCTTTCAGGAATGACTTTAGGTGAATATATTCGAAATAGGAGATTATCTAACGCTACCTTTGATTTGCAAAATGAGGGAATGAGTGTCACAGAAGCCGCATTTAAATATGGGTATGAATCGGTAGACGGATTTTCCCGTGCTTTTAAAGAATGGTCAGGTATTAGCCCGTCAGAAGTAAGAAAGTCAACGAAGCTGAAAGCATTTCCGAAGCTCTCCTTCCAATTAACCATAAAGGGAGGAATCGATATGGACTATCGAATCGAGAAAAAGGAATCCTTTAAAATTGTAGGAAAGAAAAAAAGAGTTCCCATTCAATTTAAAGGAATTAATCAAGAAATCGTGGAATTAGCAAAGAGCATTACCCCAGAACAAAGGGAAAAGTTACGAAGCTATGCTGATATGGAACCATTTCAAGTCGTAAACGCATCTTTTAATTTTGATGATGGATGTATGGAGGAAAAAGGGAGTCTTGATCATATGATCGGCTACTTAACTACAAAAGATGTGGATTTTGAAGAATTTGATGTCGTAAAAGTGCCTGCACTTACTTGGGCGATTTTTTCATCAAAAGGCCCATTCCCAAACGTCATGCAAGAAACTTGGGCAAAAATTGCTTCAGAATGGCTACCTTCATCGGATTATGAATTAGTGGAAGCACCCAATATTTCCTTTACAGGCGATTTAAGTGATATGAACAATGTATATAGCGAGATTTGGTTTGCAGTAAAGAAAAAGGAGAAATAGGGAGAGTGGTTGTAGTGGCTGGGACAAAACCCTCCTCTAATATGGAAACAGCCCATGAAATGTTGGAATGAAATTTCATGGNAAAATTAAGTTACCACCAAAACTAACAGAAAGAAGGGTCCTTATGTTTAAATATTATAACATGAATCAATTAGTTTTACCTCTAGATTTAGAAATAAAATTACAAGAAAATGATATTGCCTTCCATATTCACTATTTAGTTGAAAGTATTCCAGATGAAGCCTTCCTGCCGTTTCTTCGAAATACAGGTTGTCCTGCTTATCATCCACGCATGATGCTAAAAATTATTTTGTGTGCCTATTCGCAGTCTGTCTTTTCAGGTCGAAAAATGGAAGCCCTTTTAAAGGACAGTATACGAATGATGTGGTTGGCACAAGGATATGAACCAAGTTATCGGA
>NZ_JBHSNQ010000029.1:0-10246 GCF_042655065.1 Ureibacillus suwonensis | reverse complement strand
CCTCCAGCTTCCTTCAGATTCCGCGTCACCACGGACACCCTTGCTCTTGGCTAACCTCTACTTCTGTCTTCGGGGTTCGGGACTTACACCCTATAGTTCATGTACATGCCGGGCGCACAAAAACTGCAGGAATCCTTTTATTTCGAATTCCTCCAGTTATTTTAAATATGATACTCGATTGAATCGTCCACATAATGCCAATCGTAAGGCGTTTCTTGGTAAACGTAGTAGTTCAGCCAGTTGTAGAACAATAAGTGGGCATGGGCGCGCCAAGTATTTTTTGGCTGCTTTGTTGGATCATTATTAGGGAAATAATTTGCCGGTATGTCTATAGGTAAACCTTTCTTTACGTCACGCTCGTATTCTTCCGCAAGCGTTGTTGCGTCATATTCCAAGTGGCCAGTGATCATAATGTGTTTGTTGTCTTTGGATTGGATGATAAAAGGTCCGACCTCTTTTGAATAGCTCAACAATTGCAAATCAGGATGCTGTTCTATTTCTTCGATGGAAACGGAAGTGTAACGGGAATGCGGTGCCACAAATTCATCGTTGAACCCTCGAACCAAATCATTCGTCAAATCCGTAATGGTATGCGCAAATATACCGGAACATTTTTTCGGCAACTCGAATTTTCCGATTCCGAAGTGGTAATATAGAGCGGCTTGTGCAGCCCAACAGATATAAATGATTGAAGTCACATTCTCTTTCGCCCAGTCCAAAATTTCAGTCAACTCTTTCCAATAATGGACTTCTTCAAATTCCATCCGTTCAACCGGCGCCCCGGTGATGACCATTCCGTCAAAGCGGCGGTGCTTGATTTTATCAAAAGTTTTATAGAATGTTTCCAAATGGCTTTTGGATACATTTTTAGGTTCATACGTGGCTGTATTTAAAAACGTTACATTGGTTTGCAGCGGCGTGTTCCCGAGCAATCGCAGCAACTGTAATTCCGCTTTTTCTTTTTCAGGCATCAAATTCAACACCAAAATGTTCAATGGACGTATGTCCTGTGATAATGCGCGGTCCTCTTCCATGACGAAAATCTTTTCGTTTCTCAATATTTCTCCAGCAGGTAAATTTTTCGGAATATTAATAGGCATTCCTCTTGTCCCCCATTCTAAAATATCTTAATAAAAAAACCCTGCTCATTCCAGAAAAGAGAATGAGAGGGTACAAAATTTCCTTGCACGCACTCTCTTATCTCCCAAGGCTGAGCCTTGCTGGAATTAGCACCTTTCTAACATCCGTTAGAGGTTGCTGAAGTTTCATTGGGCCAAGTCCCTCCACTTCTCTTGATAAGAAAGTATAATTCCCATATAAAATTAAGATTATCCTAACATATCCAATAGAGAATTGCAATAATCGAGCTATTTTATTTTGCTGTGAAATTTCTCTAACCAAACCGGATTTTCTATTTCAAAGAGTTCTTTTTCCAAATATTGATCCCAATTTTTTAATAATGTATTCCACACCCGCGGAAAAAATTCCCTGCTTTCAGCGTTCCACACAATGAATTCAATACAGGGCACATCGTTGATTTGCGTATTTTCCAACGATAGGATGGATTTGATTTCTTGATGAACTTCATCCGGCCGATCGATTATTATATTTTGAATTTCCTTTTTAAAAAACTCCACATCCAATGATTCTTCTCCATCATTCATATAACGATACAATTGGTCCGGAAAATCATCAAAATCCAGCACTTCCTCCATATCACCATTCATCATTTGATGATGCACCGGGCTGTACAATAACTCTATTGTCACAGGATCCAATTCCTCTTCAAAGACGCCTTGGGAAAATTGCCGCTTTCCTTTTTCCGTCAGTTGATAAAAGTTGTTTTCCCGTGCAAGCAGCCCGTTCTTTTGCATCTTCCGCATCAAATCTTCGATGAATAAGGGCTCCACCAACAAAATTTCGCTGAGCTGTTCAGCACTTTCAAAAGCCGATTTTTGGAAGGAGAAAAGCAGAATTTTCATTAAAATGTCCATCGCCTTTTTCTGGATGGGCTGATAGGTGATTTCATAGGTATGCATGGGAATACACCAAATGTCCGTATGAACAATGGTTCCCCTGATTTCTTTTTCCAATTGATTTTTTAATTGCTGGAGTTCCATGTCACGGGCTCCTTCGTTATTTTTCGTATTCCTTGTTGCTGTTTTACGACATTAAATAAATGCTGGTACATTTCTCTCGTTTCTTTCTTTTTCGGACGCATTGTAAACATATCGGAACTGCCGACAATCATCAGCAACTCCCGGGCTCTTGACAAAGCCACGTTCAACCGCCGGTAGTCTTTCGCAAATCCGATTTCCCCGTGCGGATTATTGCGGACCATGCTCAACAAAATCACGTCCATTTCCATCCCCTGGAATTTATCGACGGAACCTGTCCGGATATGCAAATGAGGCAAATGCAGTTCTTCCACTAACTGATTGACCCGATTCACTTGCTCCCGATAGTAGCTGATCACCCCGACGGCTTTTAAGGAATCTTTTTCAAGAAGTCCTTGTTCCTTCGCTTTGGCCGTCGCTTCATTCAAGTCGATAAGCAGTTTGCGGATCCATTCAAGCTCAGCTTTATTGAACAAGCTGGAGCCTTCTTTCATCCGCTCTTCAAAATAAGCCGGTTGATTTGGCAGGTCGAACCATAACAAGTGTTCCTGCCGTTTTACATAATGTCCATCCAATTTATGGTCTCTAGCTTCATCGGAGTTGTCCAAGCCGCATTGCAACGATTCTTTTCCATTTTCATAGAACGGTGCAATCGTCCGCATGATCTTTTCATGCATGCGATACTGAATCCCGAGCATTTTCTTGTTCGTGGCGGGCAAATGTTTATAAAGCCGTTCAAACAAAGATTCCTCCAACAGCTTCTCCAGTTCCCTTTTTTCTTCAAAGCTGTCCGTTTCCTTCATAATCTCTTCAAGGGTTTCTTCAAACGTATCATCGCCGATCAACGGCGGCAACTGATGATGGTCGCCGACAAGGATGATCTTCTTCCCTTTCAACATTGGAAGCAATAATTCCGGCGGCGTTGCTTTCGACACTTCATCGATGATGACCACATCGAAAATCGGATAGTTGTCCATAAATTCTTTGTTTGCCGAAGCGACACAGGTTGTTCCGATTACATTGGCATGTTTTACGTAAAGTTTCCGAATTTCGTCCAAATCCTGTTCCGTCGCTTGATTTAATAACGAATGCCATTCTTTCTGGATTTCTTTTGTGATCGGCAACATTTCGATCTGCCGTTGGTATTTTTCAATTTGGAGATGGCGTTCCTTGATCCGCTCTTCCGTCTGTTCCAATTCAAGCTCCGGATTTTGTTTCATGATTTGCTGCAGCTGCTCCACTTTCCGTTCCATCATAATCCCTTGACGGTGAAGCTCTTTTAATTCGCTTTGTATGTTGGATAACGACTCCTGGTGTTGAGAAAGTTCTTTTTCCATTTCGCTGATTTCATGATTCAGTTGTGCTTTTTGCTCCTCATAGGAATGGAAACTTTCTTGTTGTTCTTCCAACCGGCCAATCTTTTCCTGCAACGTTTGAATGACCGCTTGAAGTTCATCAATGGACGGAATGAACCCGGCATTTTCTATTGGCAGTTCCGCCAATTCTCTTTCATATTGTTGGATCTCTTGTTGCAGTTGGACCTCTTTTTGTTTATAAGACTGAAGTTTCGATTCATGGAGGCCGAGGTTTTCCAAATATTGTTCGGTCACGGCACTTTTCAATTTTTCAAAAACGAGTTTCGACTCATCGGCCAACGATTGATATTGAACGAGCAACCCGTTCACATATAGCCGCCTTAAATATAGGCCACGGATGGAGGGGATTCCGTTCTGCCGATTGATTTTTCGTTGTTTGAAGGCGAGTGCCAACTTATCCAAAAAGTCATTGACCTCATGTAATGAATAATGGTGGTTCGGCGGGAGCGGGACGGGATCGATGGGTATTCTCAACGTTTTTTGGTTGTATTCGATGGCTTTTTCAATCCGCTCGGAAATCTGGATTGCCGGTTTCAGTTCCATCAACTGTTGATAAATTTTCTCCATATCCAAAAACAGTTGGTTGATGACAAAACCTCTTCGGATTCCATAGGTTTCAATGAATCCTTCCACTTCCTCCAATTTTTTGAAGGATTTCAATTGGGCCAGGAGTTCATCCACTTCCAATATTTTTGACTCCATGAATGCAATTTCATTGGACACTTGCTGCAATTCGGATTGCGCTTTTTCCAATTTTTCCTTTGTTTCAACATAGTGGATGAAATGTTCGCTTTCTTCGATATGTTTCCTTGCTTCATTGATTTCCAGCTGAATTTTATCAAGACCGGTGCTGGACAATGTTTGTTCGATTTCTTTCAGTTTTTCAGACCGTTCATTCAAGGAGGATTGGAATGTTTCAATGGTTTGTTCCGCTTTTTCCTTTTCTTTATTTAAAGCGATGATTTGCTTTTTCAAATTGGAAATTGTGTCAAAAGCCTTTTCCAATTCCTTTTCCGCCTGATTTTTCCGCAAAATCTCCTTTTCCAGTTCGGCCGCTTTTTCCTTCAGGTGATCGATTTGGCTCGTGCATGCTTGAATGCCCTGTTGCAATAGGATTTCCTTTTGATCATGTTGACTGATTTCCTTCGATAACGCATCAAAGGTTTGAGTTTTCCAATATTCCGCCACATTCTCCTCGATGAACTTTTTCCCTTCTTCTTCGATGCTGTCTGTCCGTCCGTAGCGCAAAATGCGGATGTCTTTATTGGATAAAAGCCGGCCAAGTGCATTATCCACCGCCAAATTGGATTGGGAGGCGATCAATGTTTTCAATCCCATTTTCACGTTTTGATAACAGATTTCAGAAATGACCGTTGTTTTCCCTGTTCCGGGTGGTCCCTGAATGACATACAAATCTTCCGTTTCCAGTGCACCCAGCACAGCTTCCCGCTGAAATTCATTCAGATTGTTATGAAATTCGATTTGAAGCCGATTTTTCCGATTTGCCACCTTTGGTTCGTCTTCAAATAAAAAGTTTTCAAGATTCGGGTTTGCCGCAAGCCCTTCCTTTAAATGTTCAAACCCTTTCAAGAGGCGGTTGAGCTGGGATTTTGTCGAGGCGTTGCTGAAAGTGACTTGCTCTGAGGGAAAATCAAATACCTGTTGCTTGGCGAGTTTACTGATTGGCGGACTCAGTTCGATGTCGACGGTTTGTTGTTGGGCATTGGTTTTTACAACTTCCCCGATTTCACTTTTTACGCCTTTGACATAGGCGTTCATTCCTTTTATCTGTTTCCACTCTTTATTTGTGATGCCACCCAGTTTCAATGTTGCCACGGAACAGTCAGAACTGTACGAAACAGACTGTATTCTTGCTTCAATATCATCGATGTTGGCATTTTTGTATAAAACTTTTAAATAGCCTTCCCAGCTGGTGATCCGTTTATTGACATAATCGTATCTGTCTTTTGCAACCGGCAATTCGGCAATGGTTTTCAGGAATGCCTCCGGATAAGTGTGGCCGTTGATTCTTGTTGGTGCGAAATGGATTCTCATCGATTTTCTTCGATTCGTCTTGACCGGTGTATGTTTTCCCTTAGTCCGGAAGTTTTTGGCGATGAGGCCATTTTTGCTATCAAAAACGCAGTCTATAATCACAACCCGGCCATTCATCTTTTTCGCCAAATTACTATTTTGTTCGTTGTCAAAATAAATGGCCAGGGATAGGGATGTTTCTTCAATGGATTGTTTTTCTAGATATACATGGAAAGAGGATTGCAATTGAAAAAAGGCATGTTCATCGGCAAAGTGTTCCTTGATGGCTTCCCGTGCTGTATTCGTCAACACAATGAAACATTTCATCGCTTCTACCGTTTGTACCATGAACATCCCTCCTTTTTTACTCACAATCGTCATTATAACAAAAATAGATGGACCGTTATAGTTTTGAAAAATAAAAAATGACTAGCCCTTCACTAGTCATTATGTACCCCTATCCCTTTTTTGTCCGGGCAATTTCATGGTATTTTGCATCCCAATCCGGATCAATTTTTCTTAATGGCACCGGTCTAAAGTTTTCTTTTGTCACCAAAATGTTCACCGTTGTACCTGTCGCCGCAACGGAGCCGTCTTCATGCAAGATTTCATAACCGTATGTCGTGCGCAATTTATCATGCTGTTCCACCCATGTACGGACAGTTGCCACTTGTCCATAACGCATCGCTTTTTTATATTGGACATTCAATTCAATCACTGGTGATACAATTCCCATTTCTTCCAACTTTGTATAATCGTATCCCAAATCGCGGATCAATTGGGTTCTGCCAATTTCCATCCAAATGACGTAGTTGGCGTGATACACCACACCCATCTGATCCGTATCGGCATAACGGATTTCCACTTGTTTTTCGCTGACAAACATAAAATCACCTCTCCAACAGTATACCGCATTCAAAAATCGGTGCAAATGGACATCTCAATTTTTTCCAACTATATTTGTTTCGCTCTCTGGCAATAATGATGGATACTTAACCGCATTGCAAAAATAGAAAATTGGAATGAGACTATCATGAAATGGAAACTGCTTATGCGATATATTTCCAGTATTTGGATTATTAAATATTATATTAAAATAAAAAAACTGATGTGAATGGATGTCCGCATTCCATCAGTTTTTCTGTTAAAAGCCAATCAATTGACCAATCATTCGGATATCGTTCATAATATTGTTTTTATTTTTGGCCACATTTTCATACCACATCTCGATGATTTCCATCGCCTTTTCTTCAACCTGCTGATTCTTCTTCATTAATGAAACGATCGTGTCGATGAATTTTGTCCGTTCTTCATAAAATTTCACGCGCATTTCAAAGTCTTTGTTCACTTCCACCTGAAACACTTTTCCGAGGCGGAGGATTCCCAAATTGACATGCTGCTCGGAATAAAGAGTAGAACCGACATAAGCCAATTTTTCATTGAAGGAAATTTGGCCTTCTTTAAAATAAGTGGCCATCAACTTTTCCACTTCCGCCGTCACGGATTCCAATTTTTTGACTTGCGTTTCGGTCAATTCTTTTGTTTGTTCGAACAAAGGCAGCATCGCCAAGGAATCATCTAACAATTCCTTCACCTTTTCAAGCCGGTCCTGATCTCGGGGAATATTCAACTGATGAAGAATATTTTCAAACACATATAAACGCTGCAGGTAACCTGTCAGCAAAACGATTCCGTTGTATACTTTTCTGGCATCCATTGTCATCGGTATCCCACTTTCTTTAATCTCTTTTTTTGAACATAACATATTTGGAAAGAAAACGAAATAATCATTTTTTTACTCCGGTATATAAAGAAGGAGGTGCCATCAGGCGACACCTCTTTTAATCCCATTCAATATTGGCGATGATCCCTTCTTCATCATGCAGATCCAAAAGGATTCGGGCGGACATCGCGTCCCTTTGCAATTGTTCTTCAATATAAAGGCGAATGGCTGTAATGAAATTCACCGTGTTATATGGCTCCATTTCACCGTTTACGTAAGCTTCCGCAGTAAAGCCTCTATCATCGTCATACAATAGTTCCACTTCCACATCTTCAGGACGCACATTTTTGAATTTTGCATGGAACAGGCAAACCGCATCCACGATTTCCTGTTCAGACAATGTTATCTTCTCCAATGTTCCGTTACCTCTTTCTCATTTTTGCGTTTTAACATGAAATAAATTTTCATGATGAGATAGGCAATCAATAAAATCGCACCGAGATTGATCATTAATCCCAAAAGGCTTCCAAGAATGCCCATATCCGCAAACAGGCTGCCGAACAATAAGCCGGCAAGTCCGCCTACAAGGAGGCCTTTCATTAATCCGCCGGAAGAGAATCCGCCTTTCGTTGTGGAAGTGCCGGTTTTATTTGAATTTTGATTTGTTGTCGACTTATTAACATTGTTGTTTTTATTAGTGTCGTCGTTGGTTACACGGTTTTTTGAAGGGAATGTCGTTCCGCTGAACCCTTTTTTACCGGATTTATAAGATTTTGCTTCTACTATCACATCCCCGCTGTCATGAAAAACAACCGCACCAACGTTAGAGAATACCAATGCGAAAGCAAGCAGTACCGCTGAAAGTTTTTTCATTCAAAATCCTCCTATATTTTCTCTTAGGTGTACATAAATTAAGTATAGCAAAATATAGGTTGCGAAAAAACTAAATGCACCTCTTAATTTCTATCATTTCCACCATGGATTAGAAAAAAATGATTTGTCCAAGCGTCGCATCGAATAGTCATTTAGTATAAAAAAAATATAATTTTATGCAAATCATTGTATGAAAATTTATGGTAAAATTATCTTCTGCGAGGTATTATAAAACATATATTTGTTGTTGTTTAGGAGGAAGGAGAACATATGAGTAAAATTCGAATCGGGATTGTTGGATACGGAAATTTGGGTAGGGGTGTAGAAGCAGCAGTTCAACAAAACCCTGATACAGAACTTGTAGCAGTTTTTACGCGTCGTGATCCGCAAACAGTGACGATCAATTCAAATGCGAAAGTCCTTCATGTGGACGATGCGTTATCCTATACAGACGAAATTGACGTGATGATTTTGTGTGGCGGTTCTGCAACAGATTTGCCTGAACAAGGACCATACTTTGCACAATATTTCAATACAATCGACAGTTTCGACACACATGCAAAAATTCCAGAATATTTTGATACAGTAAATGCGGCAGCTGAAAAAGCCGGAAAAGTTGCCATCATCTCGGTTGGTTGGGACCCAGGTTTATTCTCATTGAACCGTTTAATCGGCGAAGCGGTATTACCGGTTGGGAATACATATACCTTCTGGGGTAAAGGTGTGAGCCAGGGCCACTCTGATGCCATCCGCCGTATTGAAGGTGTAAAAAATGCGGTACAATATACAATTCCAATTGAAGATGCGGTGAATCGCGTGCGCAGCGGCGAAAATCCTGAACTTTCCACACGCGAAAAACATGCCCGTGAATGTTTCGTTGTGTTGGAAGAAGGCGCAGATCCAGCGAAAGTTGAACACGAAATTAAAACAATGCCAAACTATTTCGATGAATATGATACAACAGTGCATTTCATTTCCGAAGAAGAATTGAAGCAAAATCACAGCGGCATGCCGCATGGTGGTTTCGTCATCCGAAGCGGTGTGAGCGGATTGGGCGACAAACAAATCATCGAATTCAGTTTAAACCTTGAAAGCAATCCGACATTTACATCAAGCGTTCTTGTGGCATATGCACGCGCTGCATACAGATTAAATCAAAATGGCGACAAAGGTGCAAAAACAGTATTCGATATTCCATTCGGACTGCTATCACCTAAATCTCCGGCCGATTTAAGAAAAGAACTTTTATAATCTTGATTGTCAAAGAGGCTGGGACATAACTAATAAAGTGAACGAGCTGCAAAAAAATTTTTTGTAAAAAATTGATATCACAGAAAATTGATTGGAGTGACGGGGCGAGTTTCTGTCGCGCACGCTTAGTCGCAAAGCAAAAGCTTTCCTNCCCCGCAGGAGCGAAGGATTGAGCTCCGAGGAGGCTCGAGCCGGGCCCGCGGAAAGCGTCCCCGGAACGGAAATCAATTTTCTTCAATTATCAAAAAAACACCATTTTTCTCCCGTGAGAAAATGGTGTTTTTTATCTTTTGTCCCAGCCTCTTTATTTGGTTTCTATACCAGCTGTATTCCCTGCCCTATTTCTTCACAAGATTGCAGCTCTTGCCATTTTGCAATGAAAGATTATAGTCAATCTCGTCCCGATCATAGTCAATCAACGAAGGATAATAGCCAAAGGGAAGATAATATTAGTCAAACTCCGCAAAATAATTGCCATCCCTTTTGATCGCACGATCGAGTAGGAGGGAGCGATTAACTCCCGTCCTCTCACACCACCGTACGTACGGTTCCGTATACGGCGGTTCAATTAAGATAATTGACGCAAGTTTTCATAACTTCCGTGAATAGCTGTTCTCTTTATGCCAGTGGTCACTCCACCCTCCAAGAGGTCTCCCACGGGATTCACCGCTCCCTCCCTCAAGTGAGGTACTACGTTTTCTGTGTTCATCATGACTCACTGAATGCCAAGGGCTATTCTCTCTTCATTGTTCGGTCCTTCTTAGTAGTTCTAAACCAACTAATACTATGACCTCTGCTGACTTCTGACGGTTCAGCTACTTATCACTAAGTAGGTTATGAAGCGTACTTCACATATCCGCCAGACCTCCCCG
>NZ_JBHSNQ010000028.1:0-45171 GCF_042655065.1 Ureibacillus suwonensis | reverse complement strand
GGAGGCAACCAGATGGTTGCCTACTAACTGTAAATTTTTGGTTCGATAACTTTATGACATTGGGCTCGAGCCTCCTCGGAGCTCAATCCTTCGCTCCTGCGGGGTCTCGAGAGGGCTCGTCGCAGGAGTCGCCCCGTCACTCCAATCAATTTTTTACAAAAATTCTTTTTGCAGCTCGTTCACTTTATTAGTTATGTCCCAGCCTCTTTTCAAACAAACTCCTATTGAACATGCCCATGCAATCCCTATTACTGCGGCACTACAGCTCTCCAGCGGGATAAATCCGCGCCATCCGCATCCACCAGTTCCGCCGGGAAGATGAATGACCATGGCTTCGTTGTGCGGGGTTGCACCGTCAAAGGCGGTTCAAATTTGAATGTTCCTTTGGCCACCCGCTTACCGTTTGCATCGATGATTTCCAATGGCAATTGCTCAAAATTGATGGCCCGGTCGCTTCCGTTCCGGATAAAGAGGGAAACCGTAAGACTCCGGTCATCCCGGAATTTCGCCTGGAAGCCCGTGAAATTCACTTCATTTTGTTTCAATTCAGGCAATTGGCTGACGATTTTTTCAAGATATTCCTGCTGCTCCGCGGACAGTTGGCTTTTCCAGGAATCATCCAAATCCAATGTGTGTTTTTTCAATGTATTCAAATTAAAAGCGAGTTTCCATCCTTCGCCAGGAAGTTCATCCGCCTGGATATGTTCCTTCTCGAACGTAAACACCCAAGGCCGGCAGCTTTCAGGAGGAATGGTCCCCAATTCTTTGAAATCAAACATTTTGGAAGCTATTGGATGATTGTCTTTATCCAATAAAATCAGCCCGACTTCCCCTAATTCAATCTCTTGGGGAAGGGATGAACGGAAGAAGGCGCGCACATACCAATTCCCTGTATTTTTATCCGCATCGATATCGATGGCGGCAAGGGATAATTGGTTTGGACGGAGCGGCGCCAATTGGTTCGCCAGGAAGCTGAACACATATTTCTGTTCTTGCGGCACGATCCAGTTTGGATGCAAGGAAAGTTTCGTTTTGACCAATTTTGTTTCGGTTGATGTTTCCGCATCTTCTATTAAATTGCTTGAGTCGATTGCACTGTCGGATTTCACTTTATCGTTTTTCTTAAAGAAATCAAATAGCCCCATTCTCTGTTTCCTCCTCGTTCCGGCGAATTTTAATAAATGCTGCCAATTCTGATACGATTTGACGGCGAAGTTCTTGGAAGTTTTTGCCGAATAATTTCAATCCTTCCCGTTGATAGATCCGCATCGGGTCTTCGCCTTGATAGCTGCGCAAGCCGATTCCTTCTTTTAAATAGGTCATTTGCGCCAAGTGGTTGATCCACATCCGATCGATGTAGTTCAGCATCACTTGTTGGGAAGTGGCAATGACACTTTCATCGTTTTCGAAGGATTGGATGAATTCCTTCAATTGTAAGTGACTCGGTTCGACTTGGTCAAATATTTGTTTTGTTTTTGTGACGGAGCGGTCCAAGACGATTTTTTCCGGGAAGATGGAATTCAAAGTGTTTTCGATTTCATCCCAATTCCATTCTTCATGGCCAAGCCCTTCGTCCGCATTTTCACGGATGGCAAAGTCGATGGCATCCGCAAGCAGTTTTTGAATGATGTCGATAATGTCTTCCTGATGGAGCACTTTGTTACGCAATGTATACATAATTTTCCGCTGGTCATTGATGACATCATCCAGCTGCAAGTTGTATTGGCGCATGGAGAATTGCGCACCTTCGACGATGCGTTGCGTGCGGTCGATCAATTCCTGCACATCTTTGTTGAGCACCAGCTTTTTCTCGTCCACCGTCATTTTCTTTTTGAATTTTTCCACATCCTCTTTGGCGAAGCGGCGGAACATATCGTCTTCCAATGAAATGATGAAGCGGGTTTCCCCAGGGTCCCCTTGTCGACCGGAGCGGCCACGAAGCTGATTGTCGATTCGGCGGCTTTCATGTTTTTCCGTTCCGATAACATAAAGTCCTCCAAGTTCATGGACGCCTTCGCCCAATTTGATGTCCGTACCGCGTCCTGCCATGTTGGTGGCAACGGTGATTCTTCCTTTTTGTCCCGCTTGGGAAATCAATTCCACTTCCTGCTCGACGGTCTTCGCGTTGAGCAATTGGTAATCCAATCCGTATTTATCCAAATATTTCGCCACTTCTTCCGATTGCAGAATGGAAGTGGTTCCGATCAAAATCGGTTGTCCTTTTTCATGGCGGCGTTTTGCTTCCTGGGCTACGAATTCATATTTGGCATCCCGCGTTTCAAACACCATGTCCGGCTGGTCGATACGGATGACCGGCCGGTTGGTAGGCACTTGGACAACCCGCATGTTGTACACTTCCTGGAATTCTTTTTCCTGGGTTTTGGCCGTACCGGTCATCCCGGAAAGAATCGGATACATGCGGAAGTAGTTCTGGATGGTGATTTGGGCTTGGGCTTTGTTTTCATCTGTAATCGTTACCCCTTCTTTTGCCTCGATGGCCTGGTGCAATCCATCAGACAAGGAACGCCCTTCCAGGATACGCCCGGTGAACATGTCCACCAGCTCGATTTTATCGTCCTTCACGATGTAGTCGACGTCGCGCTCAAACATCACGTGGGCGCGCACCGCCTGGATGACATAGTGGTACAATACTTGGTGATCCAAATCATACAAGTTGTCGACGCCGAACGCTTCTTCCACTTTATCGATGCCTTGATCGGTGAGGGAAGTCGCTTTTGTTTCTTCATCGTATTCGTAGTCTTCATCTTTTTTGAACGTTTTCGCAAGCATGGCGGCGATGCGGTGCAATTCTTCCTGGGAAGGGGTTTTTCCGGCGATGATGAGCGGTGTTTTCGCTTCGTCGATGAGAACGGAGTCCACTTCGTCAATGATGGCAAAATGATATGGGCGTTGCACTTTATCTTCCAATTTATAGGCCATGTTGTCGCGCAAATAGTCGAAGCCGAATTCCGTACCGACACCGTATGTGATATCCGCGTTGTAGGCTTTTTTCTTTTGCTCCAAATCCATCATTGGCAGGTTCAGGCCGACCGTCAATCCCAAAAATTGATGAATTTGTCCAATTAATTCGAAGTCCCGTTTTGCCAGGTAATCGTTGACGGTGATCACGTGTACCCCTTTTCCTTCGAGGGCTCTCACATAGGATGGCAGGGAAGCGACCAATGTTTTCCCTTCGCCGGTTGCCATTTCCGCAATGTTTCCTTCCGTCAAAACAAGACCACCAATTAATTGAACGTCAAAATGGCGCATGTCAAGAACGCGTTTGGAAGCTTCCCTTACGACCGCAAAGGCGTCAGGGATGATGTTTGTTAGCGGTTCGCCCTTCGCCAGGCGTTCTTTGAATTGAACGGTCATATGTTTAAGCTCATCGTCGGACATGGATGAGTATGTATGTTCCAATTGATTGATTTTATCCACTATTTTATAGTAATGTTTTAATTCCCGTTTACTCGTTCTTTCCTTGTTTTTGAAAATAGAGAACATTTTTTTACGCTCCTTCTAAAGGTCTAATATAGACACCCATGTTATTCTATCAAACTTTTGGGGGTATGACTACTTTAATCCCGGGGAAAATAAAGGATGAAAAGGGCTTTTGGAAATTAGTATCTTCGATGCAACGCCATTTGATTCTTCATTTGAAATTTATTGGATTTTTAATTACATTTTATAGTAAAGACTAGGTTTTCTTTTATAATCGTGCTATAATAGCATAGGTTTATATGATGGTACGTATCATTTTTTGAGGAGGATAGACATGGTTTACGTGTCTTTGGTAGTGGCGCTTGTTGCGTCCGTAGTACTGACTCCTATCGTTAGACGATTAGCGTTTCGCATAGGTGCAGTGGACGCACCGAATTATCGGAAAGTGCATCAGAAAATCATGCCACGTTTAGGTGGTTTAGCTATATTTATATCGTTTTTAATGGGACTGGCAATCCTGAGACCTGCCAGCCCTCCCTTTGAAAGTTCATTGATGCCTTTATCCCTTGTGTTGGGGGCAACGGTGATTGTGATTACGGGCATTTTGGATGACAAGTACGAGATCAGCGCGAAGGCGAAAATGTTGGGACAATTCATCGCCGCTTCGATTGTGGTGTTTTTGGGCGGTGTGCAAATCGATTTCATCAACTTGCCTTTCGATAATGGAATTTTGAATTTTGGATTTTTGAGTATTCCATTGACGCTGTTGTGGATTGTCGGAATCACGAATGCGGTAAACTTGATCGACGGTTTGGATGGACTGGCAGCGGGTGTGTCAACGATCGCGTTGATCACGCTTGCAACGATGGCCTTCATCATGGGCAACGGTTTCGTACTTGCCGTTGCTGCAATATTAGCATGTAGTACGATTGGATTTTTATTCTTTAACTTTCATCCTGCAAAAATTTTCATGGGAGATACAGGAGCCCTGTTTTTAGGGTTTATGATTGCGGTACTTTCTTTGTTGGGTTTCAAAAACTTGACGTTGGTATCATTCATCATCCCGGTTATTTTGTTGGGGGTTCCGATTTCAGATACATTCTTTGCCATCGTGCGTCGCGTACGCAATAAGCAAAAATGGTCCGATCCGGATAAATCCCACTTGCACCATTGTTTGATGAAAATGGGCTTCTCCCATCGTCAAACGGTGTTGATTATTTATGGAATTGCCGCAATGTTCGGTGTGGCGGCCATCATCTTCTCCATGGCGAAACTTTGGGGGGCCATTTTATTGATTACCGTGATTTTGGTTGCCCTCGAATTGTTCGTGGAAGTGATCGGGTTGGCGGGCAAAAACTACAGACCGCTGATTAATTTAGTGAAGATGTTCAGCAAGTAATTGGATAGCGTTTTTGAAATGGACGGGTTATATGACCGCTGCTTCGTGGGAAGTGGCGGTTTTTTAGTGTGGAAATGAATGTGAGGGACTCATCCGGCAAGTGGAATCTGCATTGGGGCAAAAGAGAGTTTTTTCTGTGCAAGAGTTGAAGTTATCCGCGCGTGAGGAGTAGTCATTCGCGCAAAGTGGTCGTATCCGAGCAAGAGGAGTGATTATCCGAGCAAGTAGTGGTCGTATCCGGGCAAGAGGAGTGATCGTCCGAGCAAGAGTAGTGCGTATCCGAGTAAGCAGTGGTCGTATCCGAGCAAGAGGAGTGATTATCCGAGCAAGTAGTGGTCGTATCCGGGCAAGAGGAGTGATTATCCGAGCAAGTAGTGGTCGTATCCGGGCAAGAGGAGTGATCGTCCGAGCAAGAGTAGTGCGTATCCGAGTAAGCAGTGGTCGTATCCGAGCAAGAGGAGTGCTTATCCGAGCAAGCAGTGGTCGTATCCGGGCAAGAGGAGTGATTATCCGAGCAAGCAGTGGTCGTATCCGAGCAAGAGGAGAGGTTATCCGAGCAAGAGAAGTAGTTATCCGAGCAAGAGAAGTAGTTATCCGGGCAAGAGGAGTGATTATCCGAGCAAGCAGTGGTCGTATCCGAGCAAGAGAAGGAATTATCCGAGCAAGAGTAGTGCTTATCCGAGTAAGCAGTGGTCGTATCCGAGCAAGAGGAGTGATTATCCGAGCAAGTAGTGGTCGTATCCGGGCAAGAGGAGTGATCGTCCGAGCAAGAGTAGTGCGTATCCGTGCAAGAAGGAGTACCATCCAAGCAAAAAGAGGAATCATTCGAGCAAGAGGGAGAGTCATCCACGCAGGAAGAGGAATCATCCGCACGAAAAGAAGTATCATCCGCACCAAAGAAGCCACCATCTGCACGAAAAGATGCCTCATCCGAACCAAAGAAGCCGCCATCTGCACAAAAAGAAGTCTCATCCGCACTAAAGAAGCCACCATCTGCACGAAAAGAAGTCTCATCCGCACCAAAGAAGCCGCCATCCGCACGAAAAGAAGTCTCATCCGCACTAAAGAAGCCACCATCCGCACTAAAGAAGCCACCATCCGCACGAAAAGAAGTCTCATCCGCACTAAAGAAGCCACCATCCGCACGAAAAGAAGTCTCATCCGCACTAAAGAAGCCACCATCCGCACGAAAAGAAGTCTCATCCGCACTAAAAGAAGTCTCATCCGCACGAAAAGAAGTCTCATCCGCACTAAAAGAAGTCTCATCCGCACTAAAGAAGCCACCATCCGCACCAAAGAAGCCGCCATCCGCACGAAAAGAAGTCTCATCCGCACTAAAGAAGCCACCATCCGCACGAAAAGAAGTCTCATCCGCACTAAAGAAGCCACCATCCGCACTAAAAGAAGTCTCATCCGCACTAAAGAAGCCACCATCTGCACGAAAAGAAGTCTCATCCGCACTAAAGAAGCCACCATCTGCACGAAAAGAAGTCTCATCCGCACTAAAGAAGCTGCCATCTGCACAAAAAGATGCCTCATCCGCACTAAAGAAGCCACCATCCGCACGAAAAGAAGTCTCATCCGCACTAAAGAAGCCACCATCCGCACGAAAAGAAGTCTCATCCGCACCAAAGAAGCCGCCATCCGCACGAAAAGAAGTCTCATCCGCACTAAAGAAGCCACCATCCGCACTAAAGAAGCCACCATCCGCACTAAAAGAAGCCTCATCCGCACTAAAGAAGCCACCATCCGCACGAAAAGAAGTCTCATCCGCACTAAAAGAAGTCTCATCCGCACTAAAGAAGCCACCATCTGCACGAAAAGAAGTATCATCCGCACTAAAGAAGCCACCATCCGCACGAAAAGAAGTCTCATCCGCACCAAACAAAACCTTGTCTACACTAAACGAAACACCATCCGCACCAAACGAATCCCCATGCACACTCAATGAAGCATCAACACCACCATATCCGCCCCCAATCCCCAGCGCCATCAAAATATCCATTTTTTTCAATGAATAGCTTTGAAAGTGCCCGTTCAAACTGGAAAATGAAAAAACTACTCCCCTTTCCAAAAATAAAAAAATACACTCTCAAGCAACATTGAGAGTGTATTTTGCTGATGGCCACTTTTTATTTTATCTCATGGTGAAGCAGATCATTCTGCCAATTTATCCGATAAGCCAGTCCATTTTTGATGAATCGAAACACTTCATTTACCGATTAAAACTGGATGAATAGGAAAATGAATCGGAATCGACTTGCTCTTCATCCCCGCTGCTGATTTCTGAGATGCTTGATTTCGATTTGCTTGGGATGAGGCCCAAATGACTTTTCAAAATTTGTGTTGTTTCTTCCAAAGATTCTTCATCCAACATGTAATAGTAAATTCCCGTTGACATGTCGCCTTGTCCTTGCAAGGTGAGTGTATCGATTTGTGGCATGCCGCCGGAGAAATAGGTCAAGAAAGATTTCATTTCATCAAAGGTCAAGTTGGTTTTCATGTTGTCACCGATCGCCAGGATGACATCATCATATTTTGAGATAGAGGATAAAGAAAGTGCTTTATTGGCAATGGCTTTCAAAATATCCTGCTGGCGTTCGCCGCGGGCAATATCCGTATCGTGTTTGCGGGTACGGGCAAGAGCCAACGCTTCACGGCCATCCAAATGGTGGTATCCTGGTTCCAAATAGATGGAATATTTGTCATTTTCGTCTTTTTCGTAGAAGGCATATGGAATATTCACATCCAGATCAATACCGCCGAGTGCATCCACCACATCAATGAATGCGTTGAAGTTCATTCGTACATAATAATCGACCGGAATGTCAAACAGTTCTTCCACCGTTTCGATTGTTGCCGCAGTGCCGCCAAAAGCATGGGCATGGGTGATTTTATCCTCATAGCCCACTTCCGGGATGTATACATATGAATCCCGTGGGATGCTGACCAATTTCACCGTTTTTTCCTCACGATTCAACGTCATCAACATCAATGCGTCGGAACGGGAATGATCGGAACCTTGCGCGCGCACCTCACTGTCATCGACGCCGATGAACAGGATCGATATGTTGTCGCTCAATGCTTCCGCTTTTGCGTCCCTTTTCGGGGAGGACTGTCTATCCTCAATCTCTTCGTATGATTTATTCGCCGCATATTCCGCTTTCTTCGTCAAATAAATTCCATAAGCAGTTGCGCAAATCAGGAATGAAGCCGCCAAAATTGCAAATACTTTAAGTACCAAAGAAAATTTTGTCGGCCGTTTCTTTCTTTTTTCCGTTCTTTTCATAAAAACTCTCCTCTATCGTACGTAGGAATGTTGGTTTTGTTAGGCTTATTATGGCTTCAAAAATAAGAATCATCACAGGGAAATCTTATGCGAAAAGCAAAATCATTCAATCCTTTAAATTATACTACTTTGTCGAATATCAGTAAATTACAAAAAAATGACAAAGTGTTTTTTACATAAAAATACATATTTTTTGTGAAATCGCACATAAACGGATCAGGAAACCACTTTTTCAATGAAAATTTTGTCGATGCATGCAATTTTTGCTTGCCCGTTTGTCAATTCCGTCATCCATTCCGTAAAGGCCTGTTCATCATCTTTCAATACATGGATGATCATATCCACATTCTCAGCATATTGTATGTCGGCTAACGTATATTTTGAATTGCGGACTTCATTCTCCACTTTGCCAAGCCAAGTGTAATCGATTGTCACTTTCATGACGTGATGCAGTCTTCTTTCCACCACTTGGGCGGCGGCAATCCCTTCCGATGTGGCTTTTCCGTATGCACGGACGAGGCCGCCTGCGCCAAGCTTGATGCCCCCAAAGTACCGTGTCACCACAACCACCGTATCTTGAAGGCCCTGTTTTTTCAGCACTTCCAACATAGGGACGCCGGCTGTTCCGCTAGGTTCCCCATCATCATTCGCTTTCTGAATTTGATTATGCTCGCCGATCAAGTAACATGAGCAATTGTGTGTTGCATTATAATGAAGTTTCTTTATTTTATTGATAAAATTAATGGCTTCCTCTTCCGTTTCAGCCCGATTCACATACGCGATAAAGCGGGATTTGGAAATGACAATTTCCTTTTCACCAAATCCTTTGACAGTTTTATAGTCCTTTCGCATTACAAATACTCCTTTATTTTCCAAAAAAACAATGTGCATGTAATAGAATTTTTTCTTAAATCTTCTTTGTAAAATGGTATAATAATGTTAAAATAATATACTCATTTAACTATTAAAACTGACTTATATAGTTTTATTATATTACACCAATTGGGTTGGGGACAAATTATGTATTTAGATGAAAAAAACAAAATTGACTTCCAATCAATTGATTTTATTTTTAATCGAATGATTGAGAACATCACCAATTCGAAAAATGATATTTTCGTCATTTGCGAACAAAGTCGCAGAACTTACGAAGAAATGAAAATTGAATTGGAACTGATCAAACAAAAATTGAAAGTCGTCATCGCGAAAAGTGATACTTTGGCCAGACAAACACAAATGGCCAAGCAACGGCTGGTGGAAGTCAGCAAGAATTTCGGCAAATATTCGGAAGAGCAAATCAGGGAGGCCTATGAATTGGCCCATGATTTGCAAATGCAGTTATCCCTGTCCGAAGCGGAAGAGAAAAGCTTGCGGGAAAAACGGGATGATCTTGAACGCCGGTTAAAAGCCCTGTACGATACGATCCAACGGGCGGATCATATTGTAAATCAAGTGAATGTCGTGTTAAATTATTTAACATCCGATCTGAAAAATGTAGGCGCCGCTTTGGAAGAAGCGAAAATCAAACATGATTTCGGCATCAAAATCATTGCGGCCCAAGAGGAAGAAAGAAAAAAATTGTCCCGGGAAATCCATGACGGCCCTGCCCAAATGATGGCGAACGTGTTGATGCGGGCGGATTTGATCGAACGAATCTATCGGGATAAAGGGATAGAAGAGGCGATGAAGGAAATTTCCGAGCTCAAAGCAACCGTTCGGGAAGCGTTGTCTGAAGTCAGAAGGATCATTTACGATTTGCGCCCGATGGCTTTGGATGATTTGGGAATTGTACCGACATTGAAAAAATATTTATCTACCATAATGGATTATAATAAAGGTGTGGACGTACATTTCCAGTCTTATAACAGCGAAATCCGTTTGCCGTCCAATTATGAAGTCGCCATATTCAGATTGGTGCAAGAATGTGTGAATAACGCTGTGAAGCATGGAAGCCCTACAGAAATTTGGGTGAAGCTTGAATGGAATAAAAAACACCTAAACGTGATTGTGAAAGATAACGGCCGTGGTTTCGACATTGACGAGAAAAGGGAACATTCCTTTGGCATTATCGGCATGAGAGAGAGAGTAGAAATTTTGGACGGTTCGATGGAAATTAAAACAAAAATTGGCAGTGGTACGATTGTAATATTTAAGATACCATATCCAAATAACTAACCGAATTTAAAACAGTCAAACGGTTGAGGGGGAATGCTTTGTGACAAAAATCATCATTATCGACGATCATCAATTGTTCCGTGAAGGGGTCAAACGGATTCTGGAGTTTGAAGAGTCTTTTGAGGTTGTTGCTGAGGGGGATGACGGCAGCGATATCATCGGTTTATATAAAGAACATATGCCGGATGTAGTCTTGATGGACATCAATATGCCAGGAAAAAATGGTGTGGAAGCGACTGCGGATTTGATTAAAGAATTCCCGGATGCAAAAGTTATCATGCTTTCCATTCACGATGATGAATCTTACGTTACACATGCATTAAAATCCGGTGCATTGGGCTATATGCTGAAAGAAATGGATGCGGATGAAATTGTGGAAGCCATCAAAGTGGTGGCCAATGGAGGTTCCTACTTGCATCCGAAAGTGACGAAAAACTTGGTGGCTGAATTCCGCCGCTTAAGCGAACATGAAAATAAAGGCAGCTTCCATCAAACAGAAGTGCGCCGTCCATTCCACTTGCTTACGAAACGTGAATGCGAAGTGTTGCAATTGTTGACGGATGGACAATCCAACCGCGCAATCGGCGAAACATTGTTCATCTCTGAGAAAACAGTGAAAAACCATGTTTCCAGCATTCTGCAAAAAATGAATGTAAACGACCGTACCCAAGCGGTGGTTACAGCAATCAAAAACGGCTGGGTGGAAGTAAGATAATTTGGTTTATGTAGGGTTGAAGATGGGATACTTGGCAGCAGGTTGCCGGGAGGAAGTAAGACATTCTACATAAGGTATGTTCAGGATCCAATTGACGATGAAACATCGTTGATTGGATTTTTTTATGCGGTGATTGATCCCGAAAAGGAGAGGCGCCCGATATCAACGTTCGACTGATTCGTCCGTTAGCATACCGTTTGAAGATTGATCCCGAAAAGGAGAAGCGCCCGAACATAAAGATATTTTTGTTGCACATTTTTTGCAACTAAATCGGAAGTGGTTTCGTCTTATGAACTGCGATTTCGACAAAAGCAGCCAGCAAGAGGCTGATCAGGATAGAAGATTGGGCAAATTGGTTAACTTCGGCATCCATGATGCGCAAGTTCCCGGACCAAAAATCAATGCTGATAGAAATGGCAGTTGCACTTATGCTACAATATTGCGCGGGGAGGTAAGAGTAATGAAGAACTGGCTAATCTTAACAGTTGCAGCACTATTCCTGCTAACTGCTTGTAGTAATACAAATTCAAAAGAGACACCGGAAGAAACTTCATCCGAAGAAAATACGAAAGTGCAGTCAGAAGATTCAGTCGGCTTTGAAATGATTGGCGATAAATTTGTGGAAGCCGAGAATGTTCCGGCAGATGAAAAAGTGAAAATTCTCGCTGCCTTTGATGAATATATCCATTCATTTAATGCGAAAGACATCGATCGCTACGGAAACGTTCTTTCCAAACATGCAACCGGTTTTGATTATGATGAAGAAATCGAAATGGTGAAAGCAACGTTTAAAAATCATGATGTGAAGTTGGTCGAATCGGATGCGACAATCATTAAATATAGTGAAAATGAAGCACAGGTGGCGGCCAATATCGACTATCATGTGAAAGAAAATGGCACCGATGCGACACTGAATCGAACAGTGAGACAAGTGACCATCTTCGTGAAAGAAAATGACGGCTGGAAAATCACCCGGATTGTGGGCATGGAGAAATTGGATCAGTAATGGTGGATCAGGAATCATTCAATCAGTTGATTGGATGATTTTTTATTTTGGACAGGTTTGGGGGAGGGGAGGAGATCCTGGGTGAGAGGGAGTGCATCTGGGGAAGGGGAGAGATATCTGAGCGAGAGGAATGCTTATCCGCGCAAGCATGGGTTGCATCCGGGTAGGGAGGGGATGTCCTGGGTGAGAGGGAGTGCATCTGGTTAAGAGGAAGGGGAGGGAGTATCTGAGTGAGAGGAATGCTTATCCGCGCAAGTATGGGTTGCATCCAGGTAGGGAGGGGATGTCCTGGGTGAGAGGAATTGCATCTGGGCAAGGGGAGGGGGGAGATCCTAGGGGAGAGGAATGCTTATCCGCGCAAGCATGGGTTGCATCCGGGTAAGGGAGGGGATGTCCTGGGTGAGAGGGAGTGAATCCGGGTAAGAGGGGGGAGTTAGGGATGCTATCCGAGCAAGAGGAGGAGTTATCCGAGCAAGAGAAGGAGTTATCCGAGCAAGAGGGAGTGCTATCAGAGAAAGAGGGAGTGCTATCAGAGAAAGAGGGAGTGCTATCCGCGCAAGAGGGAGTGCTATCCGAGCAAGAGGAGGAGTTATCCGAGCAAGCAGAGAGCGTATCCGAGCAAGAGGGAGTGTTATCCGAGCAAGAGGGGATGTTATCCGAGCGAGAGGGAGTGCTATCAGAGAAAGAGGGAGTGCTATCAGAGAAAGAGGGAGTGCTATCCGAGCAAGATGAGGGCTTATCCGAGCAAGAGGAGGAGCTATCCGAGCAAGCAGGGGCCGCATCTGAGCTGGAGTAGGAATCATCCGCACCAACCGAGGCCGTATCCACACTAAATGAAGTAGTATCCGCACCAAACGAGGCCCTATCTGCACCAAATGAAGTATCAACCGCACCAAACGAAGCCGTATCCACACAAAATAAAGCCGTATCCGCACCAACGAGGCCTATCTGCACCAAATGGAGTATCAACCGCACCAACCGAGGCCGTATCCACACAAAATGAAGTAGTATCCGCACCAACCGAGGCCCTATCTGCACCAAATGAAGTATCAACCGCACCAAACGAAGCCGTATCCACACAAAATGAAGCCGTATCCGCACCAACCGAGGCCCTATCTGCACCAAATGAAGTAGCAATCGCACCAAACGAGGCCGTATCCACACTAAATGAAGGAGTATCCGCACCAACCGAGGCCCTATCTGCACCAAATGAAGTAGCAATCGCACCAACCGAGGCCGTATCCACACTAAATGAAGGAGTATCCGCACCAACCGAGGCCGTATCCACACTAAATGAAGGAGTATCCGCACCAACCGAGGCCGTATCCACACTAAATGAAGGAGTATCCGCACCAAACGAGGCCCTATCTGCACCAAATGAAGTATCAACCGCACCAAACGAAGCCGTATCCACACTAAATAAAGCACCATCCGCACCAAGCCCACCCCAAATAAGGAGGTATCCCCACTGAATAAAGCAGCACCAAACCAAAAAGCACCCCCCCACCCCAAAGCACAACCTGCCACACAAATAAAAAAAGAGCGAATCATCACCATTCGCTCCAATCAAAAAGTGTGCGCAAAGCAGAGAAGCTCCGCGCCACCATCCACCTTATAACTTCGATTTATTTTTTTCCACATACTTGAACAGTTCCTGATCGGACCATTGCAATTTGTTTTGCAGCGCAATGAAAAATGCTGCCAGAATGAGCGGGCCTTCCGAATTCATTTCAAACTGCATTCCTTGGGAAGAGAGATCTTCCAACTTGTCCAAAAGATGTTCCTGTTCATCCCGATACAGTTGTTCCGCCTCTTCCACGATGCATTCCACAAACCGGAGCAATTGCCGGGACGCCAATTCTTTTCCGACACCTTCATTGATATGAAGATACGCGCATTCAAAAATCAGGGAAATTTCCTGCTCCGAAAGAAAATCAATGGAACCGAAAACCGCTTTCACTTCTTCCTCCAAATCGCCAATCAACGGAAATTCCCTCTTTCTTCGTGAAAGCGCCTTCACAATGCTTGAATAATACCAATGCTGCTCCCGCTTTCCCCGATTGAACCGTTGCCAAATGGCATCCCCCATCACATCCAAATCCTTATGAATCGTCTGCAAATTATGGAGTTTATCAGCCACAATGACTTGCAGTTCTTCCAAAGAAGCGTCTTTTATATGCTCAATTGTGTGCTGCTTTCTCACTTCCCAAGGCAAGCTTTTGTCCTGCTCGGAGGCTGATTGCACGAGAATTGCGATGCGGAGTCCGAATTCATCTTTCAATTCCTCAAATGTCGTATCTGTATCTTCCAGCGTATCATGCAAGATTCCGGCAGCAATCACTTCTTCGGAACAGTTCGCCCGCTGCAGCAACATCCCCACTGCAAAAGGGTGTGTTATGTATGGGATATCCGTCCCTTTCCGCACTTGATTTCTATGTACTTTCGCAGCAAATACAATCGCTTTGTCTACAATGTTCATTTTCACCCTCCTGTCAGTTTTAAGAATATACCAAAATTCGCTCCAATACAATTTGAGTGGTGAAATTCGGCCGTGAAAAAATTCCTAGTGGAAACCTTTTCCACTATTCACAGAAAATTTATAGGATTATCGAGAATGAAATAATCAATTCACAGAAAATTTTTTCGTATTAACAAGTAAGACATCTTTTTGTATGATAGGTTCATAGGAGAGTGGAAATATGAGCATTGCAGTCGTAACAGATAGTACTGCCTAATTATCGCCCGAAGAACGTAAGCGACACAATATTTACATGATTCCATTAAGTGTCACGCTGGAAGATGGCGTTTATGAAGAGGAAGTCGAAATCCAGGCAAAGGAATTTTACGATAAAGTTCGGAATGCCAAAGTGTTTCCAAAAACTTCTCAGCCGTCCATCGGCAAATTTGTCGAGTTGTTTGAAACGCTGGCAAAAGAGTATGAGTATGATGAAATCATTTGCATCCATTTATCCAGTGGAATCAGCGGGACATATCAAAGCGCGATGCAAGCCGGAAACATGGTGGAAGGCATCAAAGTGCACGTCTTTGACAGTGAGATTTCCTGTTCGCCGCAAGGATACTATGCTTTGCAGGCGGCAAAAATGGCGGGCCAAGGAAAATCGTCCGTGGAAATTATGGAAACTTTGGAAGCCTTGAAACGCCGGATGCGCGCTTACTTTATTGTGGATGATTTGTCCCACTTGCAACGGGGAGGAAGGCTTTCATCCGCGGCGGCCATCGTGGGCGGATTATTGCAAATCAAGCCGATTCTTCATTTTGAAAATAAAGTCATCGTTCCTTTTGAAAAAATCCGCACGAAGAAAAAGGCAATGAACCGCGTGGAGGAGCTGCTTGCACAGGATGCGGCCCAATATGATCGCATTTATGCCATGTTGATTCATGCCAATCGTGAGGAAGAAGCGCGGGATTGGATGGCGAAATTGCAGGAAAAGTTTCCAAACGTGGAATTTGCATTGAGTTATTTTGGCCCGGTAATCGGCACCCACTTGGGAGAAGGATCTTTAGGATTGGGATGGGTGCCGGAAATCAGTGAATAAAAGAAATACATGCAGCCTCTACTTGCCATAGTAGGGGCTTTTTTATTTGCTTAAGACAAATCCAGGAAAGGAGAATGCCATGAAATACATCTTAAAAAACAGTCAAGCCAAACGGTACAAAGGAATCATCGTGGAACCGGAAATCCGGGATTTCTTCATCGGGAAAATTTGGTCGAGAGAAAATCCCCCTTTTCCAAGAACGAAAATGGAACAATATATCAAGAAAAACTTTTTTAAAATAACACCTGCTATATCAATAAAACATTCCTCTTCCATATTCGCCAATAAGAAATATGTTTGCAATCGATGCCACAATGACAACCGGCATGAATTTGTGGAATTTGACTGTGCCCGATGCGGAAAAATTTGCGTTTATTGCAGACATTGCATCAACATGGGGAGGATGTGCAGCTGTACGGATCTCCTAAGTTGGAATGGGCCTGTCGGGAAATTAAATCGGCGCCACATTTTCGACTGGAGCGGCACTTTTACCGAATTGCAGCGGCAAGCTTCGGAAGAATTGTTGGAAAGTCTCAACCGGCAGAGGAATCACCTCGTCCATGCGGTTTGTGGCGCCGGGAAGACGGAGATCTTGTTTCCGGCCGTTTTTCATTGCTTGCGGAAAGGATGCAGAGTTTGTATTGCAACCCCAAGAACCGATGTTGTATTGGAATTATTTCCACGTTTTCAAAAGGTTTTCCCAAATACTATTATCCATGCTTATTATGGAGATGCCCCCAAACAAACGGGATTTGCGCAGCTGGTCATTGCAACGACCCACCAACTGTACCGTTTCGAGAAGGCGTTTGATGTTGTCATTGTGGATGAAGCGGATGCGTTTCCGTACACCTTCGATCTTTCTTTGCAAAAAGCCGTTTGGAAGGCGCGGAAGGAAGGGGCTCCCGTTGCGCTCGTCACTGCCACGCCGTCTGTCGGGATTTTGTCCAAAGTAAAAAAAGAGAATTGGGGTTATTCGTTCATCCCGAAAAGGTATCATGGCCACCCGCTCCCGGTGCCGCGTTTTGAGCCCCTTTGGTTTTATGAAAGGCAAATGATGAAAGGAAGAATCCCGAAAAAATTGGCTCAATGGACAAAAAAGCGGCTTGAGCGCGGGGAACCGTTTTTCATTTTCTTCCCGACGATTCAGCTAATGCAGAAGGCGGCACCTTCCTTTCAACATATTCACCCTGGCATTGTAAGCGTCCATGCAAATGATCCGGAGAGGAAAGAGAAAGTAATGCAACTGCGGAAGGAAGAAGTTCCCGGATTATTGACGACGACGATTTTGGAGAGGGGCGTGACAATCAAAAATGTGCAAGTGGCGGTCGTTGGGGCGGAGTCAAAGATATTCACTTCCAGCGCTTTGGTCCAAATCAGCGGCCGCGTCGGAAGGAATGCGGAATTTCCTGATGGGGAAATCGTCTTTTTCCATCATGGAATCTCCGCAGAAATGGACGCGGCCAGAAACGAAATCCTTCGATTGAACAGGGAAGCGTTCGGCGTTACGGAATGAATGGCACCGCTCCACTCAATCAGGATGGAATCAGGAAGGGCAATTAAAAATATGGAAGGGAGTTTAGAGGCAAAACCGCCTTCACCTGAAAAGAAATTCAGTCGAAAGGAGGATCCAATGAACCGTTCCGAGATAGAAAATTGCCTTCTTTGCAACTCTCCGTTAAACACCCAAATGGACTGGAAAGGGCTTTTCTTCAACCGGTTCCCAAAAACCATCTGCCATGAATGCGAAGAAAAATTTGTACGGTATAATCATGACAAAGATAAAGAAGTATTTTCATTATATGAATATAATAAACCGATGCAAGATTATTTGCATCGATATAAGTTCATGCATGATGTGCTGCTGGCCAAAGTATTCGCGGAACCGATCCATCAGTGCCTGAAAAACAGGAAAGAAATGATTGTGCCGATTCCAATGCATCCCCAAAAATTAAAGGACCGCACTTTTGCCCATGTGGATGAATTGCTGAAGCAGGCACAAATCCCTTTCGTCCACGTCCTTGAGAAAACCACGATGGAAACGCAAGGGGGAAAAACGCGGGAGGAGCGGATGAACACGCCCCAGATTTTCCGGTTAAAAGAGAATGCCCAAATCAAAGACAGGGACATTCTCCTGGTTGACGACATTTATACGACCGGAACGACCATCCGCCATGCCAAACGGGCGCTTATGGAGGGAGGGGCCAAATCGGTAAAAGCCTTTACGTTAATCAGGGTAAGCGGTTTCCATGACCAAACAATTGACCGGTCCAGCCCCGCAAATCAAAAAATCACATCGTCGCAAGTCCCGAAAAATATTAAAAAATGGTGAACAATATTTACAAATTTAGTTACTAAATAATAGTATGAATTTAACGAAATATGACAATTTTCATTGTTGGTGTATAATGAAAACAAGGAAATCCGGCTTATACGAAGCTCATTGGAATCCGTGTTTTTGAAAGCCGTTACATGAAGAAATTCTGCTTGAGAGGGGGACCGGTCATGGGAGAAATCCGAAATTGTCCGAGTTGCGGTGAATTTTTCAACTATGTGGGAATACGGGATGTTTGCTATAAGTGCGCCCAAAAGGAAGAGGAAATGTATCAAATCGTTTACCGTTTTTTGAGAAAACGGGAAAACCGCGCTGCGACAGTGGACCGAATTGTGGAAGCCACTGGTGTCGACCGGGAATTGTTGTATAAATGGGTCCGCAAAGGCCGCCTTCATCCCGCTGTTTTTCCGAACTTGGGCTACCCTTGCGACAACTGCGGACGATTAACGACGCAAGGGAAACTTTGTGAACGTTGTACGGAAGAATTAAAAACCGACTTGCGCACGTATGAAGCCGCGAAGGAATTCAGGGAAAATGTTCAGAAAAATGAACGCGCTACATATTTGGCGGATAAAGGGAAACATGCCAAAGAGAATTAATGGGTCAAAAGTTGCTCACATCACCATTATTGGTATACTGATAATGGTGCAATATGTGAGTTTTTTATTTTTTTATTTAACATTTTCGTGAACAAACCGAAATAAGAATTAGACAGGTTATGAAGGGGGCTAACTTGTGAAAATTAATCCAATCAATACGAATTCGGTAAATCCTTATACCAAACAGATTCGGAATATGAATGCTCCAAAAACAAAATCAACGAATATGGATAAAATCGAAATTTCGGATGCGGCGAAAGAATTGCAAGTGGTGTCCGACTACAGCACGGAACGCGCGGAAAAGGTCCAGCGCTTGAAACAGCAGATCCAGCTTGGCCAATATAAAGTGGATCCCCACAAAGTCGCGGAAGATATGTTGAAATTTTACCGTTTGAAATAAAAGGAAAGTTGTACGGAGCTTCATTCATGAAAACGAATTTATTCAAAGGAGTCCAAAACCATGTCAGTTCAACCGATCATAACAATATTGGAAAAGCTTGAAAAAATGCATAAAAGTTTGCTCGAACATGCATACAGAAAGACGGAGCTTGTGAAAAACAATGACATGGATGAACTGGATCAAATGTTGAAAATCGAGCAATCCCACGTCGCGGCGATCGAACAGTTGGAAGCGCAACGGCAGCAAAATGTCATGGAATATTTTCAGGAAAAAGGCATCGAAATGTCTAGTGTTCCAACGATTGCGGAGTTATTGGAAGCGGTGGAAGACGAAGAAGAGCGGCAAAAGTTAGCGGATGTTCGCAATCGATTATTGAAACTAGTTGAAAATTTAAAAATTCAAAATGATTTGAATCAGCAGCTGATTTTCAATTCGCTGCAGCTTGTGAACATCACGCTGAATATGTTGCGCCCTCAGCCTGAAGAAATTAACTATTCTGAGAAAACGGTGCGCGGTGGAAATGCTCCCCGTCATTCGCTGTTTGATTCGCAGGCGTAAGTGTCGGATTTGTTGAAACGCTAATGATTTGGTGATTCACGCTTTGCGGCGGGGCGCAACTTCTACAGTCCGCCGCAAGCTTTTATACATAGATTTGCAAAATTGGATGCAGGTGCATAAAGCTTCACCTGGGTTGAAAGAACATCATCCAATGGTATCACGAAATGTTTTCCCCCCTTTTTAAAAATTGATTGCGGAAGGGGACCTGAATTCCCTTCCTCCCATTTTTTCATACATAATTTTAGTAAGGAGGAGACCCTTATGCGCTCCACATTCATGGGACTGGAAGCAAGCAAACGAGGTTTGTTCACGCAACAGACAGCTTTATATACAACAGGCCATAACATTGCGAATGCCAATACGGAAGGGTATTCGAGACAAAGAATCATCATGTCGCCAACTTTGGGTTATCCCGGTGCAGGCTTAAATGCCCCGATGACACCCGGCTATATCGGAACAGGGGTAAAAGCGGAATCAGTACAGCGGGTCCGGGATGAATTCATCGACCGCCAGTACCGCCAAGAAACGAACAAACTCGGTTATTGGGAAACGAAAGCCAGCGCGATTTCACAAATGGAAGATGTTATGTCGGAGCCCTCTGAATATGGTTTGGATGAAGCATTCCGCCTGTTTTGGAGCGCCCTTCAAGACGTCAGCGCCAACCCGGACGATACAGCGGCCAGAAAAGTGGTCGTGCAACGGGCGATCCATTTGGCGGATTCCTTCAACTATATTGATACGCAACTGAAACAGATTCAAGGAAACCTGGGCAACGAAATCAAAGTTTCCGTTGAACAAATCAACTCCATCTTGGAACAAATCGCAAACATCAATAAAGAAATCCAAGCCGTTGAACCAAATGGCTATGTGCCGAACGATTTGTATGACAAACGGGATTTGTTGGTGGATCAATTAAGCGGGTATTTGCCGGTTTCCATCGAACGAGTGCCATCAGGCGGAAATGCGTCGAAAGTGGCGGAAGGAAGCTACACCATCAAGTTGAATGTCAAAGATAATAGTGGCAGCTATTCGGAAATTGTTTTGGTTGAGGGTGGAAACTATGCCACTCTGCGGGCACTTGATACAAGCGGAAAGCTTGTAGACGGGGACGAAGATACGGATCCTGCCAATCCCCAATTGGCATATCTGCCGTTCCATCAATTAGAGATCAGCATGGGCAACAAAACTCAAACGATAGGACAAGAAAATTTCCAAGAGTTCAAAGGAAAATTGCTGTCGCTGATCGATTCCTATGGGTATAGCACAGATGGCACCAACAACTCCATCAAAGGCTATTTCCCGGAAATGCTCCAAAGTTTGGATAAATTGGCGAGCGCTTTTGTACAAGCTTTCAATAAAGTCCATGAAGCAGGGTATACGTTGGGGAAAAGTGACGATCCGGACACATCTGTGAATAGAATTTCATTTTTTGATCCAGCCGGACTTACTGCGGGCACGATCAAAGTGAACGACGCGCTTGTAAAAGATCCGAACCTGGTGGCTGCATCCAGCGTTCAAGGGGAAGAAGGAAACGGCAAATGGGCGCTGATTCTGGCAAATCTGCAATCCATGCCGATCAATAATAAAGAATCCATCGGCAAGATCAAGGATAAAGACGGAAACGAAACAACGGTGGAATTGCCTGATAATCTGGGATTGGACGGCGCAACTTTCCAATCCTATTACCAAGGCCTCATCGGACAACTTGGGGTAGACGGGCAAAAGGCGAACTTGCTCAAAACGAACACTGAAACGATCCGTCTGACTGTTGAAAACAACCGTGCTTCGATGAGTTCAGTTTCCCTTGATGAAGAAATGACGGATATGATCCGTTTCCAGCAGGCTTACAGTGCAAATGCCCGGATGATCACGGTGATTGATGAATTGTTGGACAAAGTCATCAACGGCATGGGAAGAGCAGGATTATAACGGTTTAATGTTCTTCAACGAATGAAGAAAGGAGAAAGAACATGCGTGTAACTCAATCAATGTTATCGAATAATATGCTTCGAAATTTGAGCAACAGTTATTCCAAAATCGGGAAATATCAGGAACAAATCACGACCGGCAGAAAATTCACACGCCCGTCGGATGATCCTGTTTCTACGGTAAAAGGCATGGCTTTCCGCACAGATTTGAATAAAGCGGAACAATTCACCCGCAATATCCAGACGGTCAACAACTGGCTGGATACGACCGATGACGCCCTTGACCAAGCGGGTACCGCCCTGCACCGCATAAAAGAATTGTTGGTTCAAGCGGCGAATGATACAAACACATCAAGCGACCGGACAAAAATAAAAGAAGAAATCGAACAGATAAAACTGCAATTAAGAGACATAGCGAATACGAAAGTCGGAAATAAATACATATTCTCAGGAACAAAAACATTGGCACCCGTTTTTGACGAAAGTGACATGACGGGCCATATCAACGAAGAGATTGTCCAAATCGAGGTTTTTGACGGGATTAAACTGGATGTGAATATACCGGGAAAAACATTGTTTGGGAATATTGATAATTTTATGAGCAACCTTTCAAACCTTCTGAATGACGATACAAAAACCGGGGAAGATATTTCGGAGATGTTGGGTGATTTGGACCAGCTGTATGAAGAAGTTTTGGCGGCACGTGCGGATATCGGCGCCCGTCAAAACCGGGTGGAATTGATGACAAATCGTCTGGCATTGCATGAAACGAATGTGACAAAACAGCTTTCAGAAAATGAGGATGTCGATTATGCGAAAGCCATCACGGAAATGATCACAGCGGAATCCATTCACCAAGCCGCTCTGTCAGTCGGTGCAAAAATCATTCAGCAAACATTGGTAGATTTTATTCGATAATTAAACCACTTTATAAAAAGAAAAATCGATCAGCGTTTGGACGACCCGGTTCAAACGCTTTTCTTGAAATGCAGGTGATTTTATGAGGTTCCCCGAAATTCATATCCGCACATACGATATCATCATGGATTGGAACATTCAAGATCCGGTCCAAACGATCCGCCAACCGAGAGCGGATCAGCATATCGAGCAGCCGGCTGCAATTCTGGAAATCAACTCCACTCGCGCCCAATTGCATCTCGATACAACACAGGCCCGCCGTGATCTTGGTTTGGTGGGGCCATTAGAGTCCATTGACAATTATGCGAAAGAAGGAAAAAAAGCGGTTCTGGAAGGGATGGCAAGACGGGCAAAGGAAGGGCGCCAAATCATGGAGAATGCCGGAAAGGGCATGGGGCGTCAAATCATTCAAAACATTGCCAAAGAAAAATTTGGTCCGAAGCCATTGCAATTTAACTTGAAATTCGTGCCTTCCATCGGCTCGGTAAAAGTTGATTATATCCCTGGCGAAACGGAAATAAATATTACACCGCAGAAACCGAAGATTGATGTGCAGATGAATAAACCGATCCATGAATATACACCTGGAAAAATTACAGGTGAAGTACTACAATATCCTAAAGTGGAAATTGATGTAATTTTATAGATAGGAGATAGCTCAATGCAAATTCAAACAAAATTTTTAGGAGAAGTGGAAATCGAAGAAAAAGAAATTATTACATTAACAAGTGGCCTATTAGGATTAGAAGAATATACGAAATATGTACTCCTCCCATTAGAAAAAGATAGCCCATTGGCTTTTTTCCAATCCGTCGAAGAGTCACAAATTGGATTTGTCGTTGCCTATCCATTTGCTTTTAAAAAAGACTATGCATTTGATATTGGAGAAGATGATAAAGAGGAATTGCAAGTTGAAAAAGCAGAAGATCTCATTGCCTATTCCATTGTGACATTAAAAGAACCTTTTGAAACGTCAACATTGAATTTACTTGCCCCAATCGTAATCAATAGCGTAAAAAAATGCGGAAAACAAATTGTGTTGCAAGACAACGAAGCCTTTCCGCTGCGCTTCCCGATTGCTGAGCTAAAAGGAAGTGTAAAATAATGTTGGTCCTTTCAAGAAAACTCAATGAATCTATCATCATCGGCGAAAATATAGAAGTTAAAGTGCTCTCCATTGAAGGAGATCAAGTAAAATTGGGAATCGTGGCGCCAAAAAATATCAAAGTCCACCGCAGGGAAGTATATGAATCTATCCAAGAACAAAATAAAGCGGCATTAAATATTGATGCGAATTTAATTCAAAAATTAACAAAAAAGCGTTAAAAGAATTTAGGTTAAAAAATATGAGAGGAATTTTAAAAAATAAATAGAAAAAAGATGAAAAAAACATATTAAACTTTTTTTCTTTCTTACGATATATAAAGTGTAAGGCTTAAGAAGAAAGTTCTTGAGCCAATCCACATGGATGTGGAAAATCAAAATTTCAAGGAGGATTTCATAATGAGAATTCAACACAATATTTCAGCGTTAAACACACACCGTAACCTATCTTTCAACAACTCTCAAGCTGCGAAAAACCTTGAGAAATTATCTTCCGGTTACAAAATCAACCGTGCTGGCGATGATGCAGCAGGCTTGGCGATTTCCGAAAAAATGCGCGGACAAATCCGTGGTCTTGACATGGCATCTAAAAACTCTCAAGACGCAATTTCATTAATTCAAACAGCTGAAGGTGCTCTTAACGAAACTCACGCTATTTTACAACGTATGCGTGAACTAGCAGTACAATCTGCAAACGACACAAACGTTTCACAAGACCGTGAAGCATTACAACAAGAAATTGAGCAATTAACTAAAGAAATTGACCGAATTGCAGATACAACAGAGTTCAACACGCAAAAATTATTAAACGGTGGATTCAAAGGTACGTTCCAAATTGGTGCAAACGAAGGACAAAACATTAAACTAAATATCAATCAAATGGGAGCTGCAGCATTAGGTTTGACTGCTACATCTACTATTCAAGAAAATGTAACAGCAGCAAACAAACTACAAGATGGAACTTATAAAGTTTCAGGCACATATGTATATGATACTAATGGTAACCAAGTAGCAAAAGTTAGTGGTCAGAACATTTTTATAAATGGTCAAGCTAGCTATTCTTTCACAAATGTAAAAGGTTCTGTTTCTGCCGGTTCAATTATAACTGTTACTGATGGTGAAGCAACTTTAAAAGCTAAATTGTCTGGAGAAGCTAAAAAATTAGCTGCAGGTACTTATGAAATAGTAGGTAATAAAGTATACAAAGATAAAACAGAAGTTGGTTCTGTAACTGGAGGTACAGCAACAATTACAATTGGTTCTGAAACAGTAACAGTAAATGCATCAGGTTTAGGTTTGAGTGGTACACTAAGTGATAGCGGAGTTAAAGAATTTAAAATTAATGGCGTAGAAGTTTCTACTCGTGAACAAGCAGCTGCTACGATTTCAACTATTGATGAAGCGATTAAGCTTGTTTCAAATCAACGTTCTGCACTTGGTGCGGTTCAAAACCGTTTAGAACATACAATTAACAACTTAGGTACTGCTTCTGAAAACTTGACTGCAGCTGAATCTCGTATCCGTGATACAGATATGGCGAAAGAAATGATGGAATTCACTAAAAATAATATTTTAATGCAAGCTGCCCAATCTATGCTTGCTCAAGCAAATCAACAGCCACAAGGTGTACTTCAATTATTACAATAATTGATATACAAAAAAGTTACAAAAAGAGGCTGGGACAAAACCCGCCTCTAAACAAAAAATCGTAGACACTTTAAATGGTCTACGGTTTTTTTGTAGAAATGAAAACCCCCTGCTAGGCAGGGGTTCAGTATAGCTTACAGCGAGGTATTAAAAAAGATCCCTCCTGGTGTTAAAATAAATTTTGGTTCGCCAACCAAATTTATGCACCAAGGAGGGACCTAATATGTCTTCTGACATTAACAGTTTAGCACATACAAAATGGAATTGTAAGTATCACATTGTATTTGCACCAAAGTATAAAAGACAAATTATAAATGGAAAAATAAAAAAAGACATTGGTCAAATCTTAAGACAACTATGTGAAAGAAAAGGTGTGGAAATTATAGAGGCAACAGCATGAAAAGATCATATCCATATGCTGGTTAGTATCCCACCGAAACTTAGTGTATCCTCATTTGTTGGATATCTAAAAGGTAAAAGCAGTTTGATGATATTCGATCGACATGCCCATTTAAAATATAGATATGGAAATAGAAAATTATGGTGCAGAGAATTTTTTGTGGATACGGTAGGTAAAAAAGGTAATAGCCGATTTATATTCGAAATCAAATACAAGATGATATTATTGCAGATCAACTCAGTATGGAAGAATTCATTGATCCTTTTACAGGAGAAGAGATAAAAAGAAAACCTAGGAAAAAATAAAAGAGACCCTTTTAGGGTCAGCCGAAAAAGTAGTGCAGTTGGCGAACCATTCAGTGCCCTTTAGGGGCTGGCCAGTAACAAAGGCTTTCAGCCGTAGAACAAACCACCCGTTTATACAGGTGGTTTTGATTATGCATCAAAGATATTATAGCATGAATCAATTAGTTTTCCTTTAGATTTAGAGGTAAAATTACAAGAAAATGATTTTGCCTTCCACATTCATCATTTGGTTGAAAGTTTCACCGATGAAGCTTTCCAGCCATTTCTCCGAAATACAGGCTGTCCTGCATATCATCCACGCATGATGTTAGAAATTATTTTTTGTGCCTATTCACAATCGGTCTTTTCGAATTGAAGCGTTATTAAAGGACAGTAAACTAATGATGTGGTTCGCACAAGACTACGAACTAAGTTATCGGACCATCAACCGTTTCCGAGTGCATCCGGAAGTGAAAGAATTGAACCTCAATGTTTTGTCTAATTCCGTTGCCAACTGGTGGAAGAAAAGATAATCGATCAAGATGTTATCTTCATCGCTAGTACGAAGATCGAAGCGAATGCCAGTAAATTTACTTTTGTATAGAAGAAATCCAATTGAAAAATACAACAAAAATTTAATTGAAAAGTCCAATCAGCTCTACAACGAACTATTGGAAATAGAAATCATCCCTGAAATGGAACGGGAAAATGGGGGGGACTGTCTATCGAAGAACTCGCTTAAATGGTGCAACAAGTTAATGAAGTCATTATGGAATATGACCAAAAGATAGAGGCATCGCCCGATGCCACAGTATTGAAAGTATTAAGAAGTGAGCGGAAATATCCGAAGAGAGTGTACAAACAGTTGATTAACTTAATTTTACGTAAACAAAAGTATCAATAAGACTTCGAAATCTTGGGTGAATGGAACAGTTATTCCAAAACAGACCCTGATGCGACCTTCATGCGTAAGAAAGACGACTATATCAAAACGTTCAATTGAAAGCTGGATATAATCAACAAATCGCAATACATGGACAATACGTACTTGCTTATAGAATCTTCCCCAATCCTACAGATACACGTACACTCCTTCCATTTTTATTATAAATGAGATTGAACAACATTGTTATGAATTGCCAAAGCATATTGTGACAAATGCAGGGTACGGCAGTGAAGAAAACTATGGGGATCTCCTTTCCAATCACAAACGCGAGGCACTCATTCCATATATCATGTATGAGAAAGAACAAAAGAAGAAATATAAACAAAACCCATTTCATCCGGACAATTGGGAGTACAACGAAGAGAAGCATATATTTGCCCGAATCAGCAGCTGGTAACCTTCCGATTATCGTTCTGTACGTACGGATAAGACCGATTTCAATGAGTATTGAAAATCTATGAATGTGAAAACTGTTCAGGATGTCCATTCCGTTCATCATGAACAAATCAAAGGAAGGCAACCATCGCAAGGTCATGATAAACGAAAAATGGGAACGACAAAAAGAATATGTATTAGCAAAGCTTTCAGAAGAAAAAGTACGTTCTACTTTCAATCAACGTAAAATGGACGTGGAACCAGTTTTTTGGATTCTTGAAGGCTAATTTGCGTTTCATCCGATTTTCCTTGCGAGGAAAATCAAAGGTGGAAAATAAAATCGGCATTGCTTTAATAGCCGTGAATATAGTTGAGTTGGCTCAAATTCTCCTTTTTCCTAACTTGAAGCGAGTTTTGTCCCAGTCTCTTATTAAGTTTTTGATATTTTGAGTTGTAGAATAATTGATTCTAAAATAATTGGACATTACTTTTTAATATTATACATATATACTTTTTTAAGGCACAATTCCTTCTGTAGATTTAGTTTGAAAAGCATATCATTTAATCAAGAAATAAATTGTGGGGTTCATATTAATATTTAACAATGCATTGTTTATTTTTCTTTATATAAATTTATAGATTATAGCCGATATATTAATTAGTTTAGAAATTTATAGGAGTGTTTTTATGGAAAATTTATTAGAAGAGCTAAAACAATCGTATTATGAATATGTTCAAAAAATTGCCCCAGGATGTATTATTATTGCAAACGAATTTCGTACAGGAAATATAGCAGAAGCTTTGCAATCAATCGGTAATTTTGCTGAAGGGTTGGACTGGCTATTAACAGTTGAAACAAAAATGCTGGAGCATAATTTAAAAATAAAATCACGAATTTTTGAGGCCAAAAACTTTCTTAAGGAAATAAATAAAGCTCTTGAACAAAAGGACTACATTACGGTAGCCGATTTGTTTGAATACGAAATTGAGCCATTATTTAGCAGCTCAGTGGAATGGACTTTTGAAAAAGTCAAATAAATAGGAGGAATATATTTGTTAGCGGATAATCGTATCATCTTAAAAAGGAAAAATATAAATACGTATAATAGACTAATAAAAATAGAAAATGAAAAAACAAAATCTGTTGTAGTTAGTTCTTCAAAAAGTGGAGATGATACTCTAATTTTAACAATTGGTGAACTGGATTATTCTATTCATAGTAAATATAATCCTAAACAAGAAGCAAAAACATTAATTGAAAAGTACAAAAATCTTTCTAATCAAAAGCATGTTTTATTTATTGGAACGGGGCTCGGCTATCATATTGAATTACTTTTAGAAAATAACCCACATTTGTCATTTTCAATTTTTGAGCCAAATTTAGAAATTTTGAATGTTTTTTTAAATAGAATTAATTTAAAAAAATATAAAGAAGATAAAATTATAGATATTTTCACTAGTGTAGATGAAATTAATAATATTAATGAATTTATTGAAATATTTGGAAAAAGTTCGATTGTCATTGAGTTACCTATTTATAGTCAATTGTTCAATTCAGAGATAAATGAATTTCATTTAAGAATAAAAGATGCTTTGAATAAAAAAAAGTTAAGTTTAGTAGTTGATGTGTCGTTTCAAGAGCGATGGATTACGAACGCTATTATTAATTTTTCAGAAGTTATTAATACTCCAAACTTTTTTACTGATATTAAAAGTGATATTTTAAGGAACAAACCAATAATACTTGTCTCAGCAGGTCCATCATTATCTTACGAAATTGAAAATTTAAGAAAAATTAAAAATGAAGGTCGTGCTTATATATTTGCAGTAGGATCTGCTGTAAATGCATTAATTGAGTCTAACATATTACCTGATGCATTCTTTAGTTATGATCCAACTGCATTAAATGAAAGAGTGGCAGAAAGGATAAAAAGTAAACAGCTATCTATTCCTTTAATTTTTAGTAGTACGATAGCAAACGAAGTGTTAAAAAATTACCCAGGTAAAAAAATTCATTTTTTAACAAATCAAGATTCATTCTCCCACTATCTTTTAGGTGTGGATACAAGTAATACTGTTCCAGATGCAACATCAATAGCTGTGATTACTTTATACATACTTTTAAAATTGGAAGTGCAGACAATCATTTTAGTGGGACAAAATTTGGGATATTATGATAATAAGCGTTATGCAAATGAAATAAATTATGATTTTGTAAGTACGGAACTAAATGAACTAGAAAAAAGTAACTTATTGTTAATTGAAAGTGTTGAAGGCGAAACAATTGAAACTACTGAAGGTTTCTTGCAAATGAGAAATGATTTAGAAGTAATTATTAAAAATTTTAATACTCAATCCGAAATCATAAATACAACAAAACATGGTGCGGCTATCCATGGTACTAAATTCATGCATTTAGATAAAGTAATCGAAAATAAATTACTAGAACCTAATATAGTTACAAATGAATGGCTTGAAGGAGAAAGAAAAATTCAATCAAAAGAAATTTTGATGAAGTTCAAAGAATTGGAAAAATGCTTTGATGAAATGTTTTTAGCGTTTAAAGAAGCTAGTGAAATTCAAAACGAAATAATTGAAGATTATCAAAAAAATATATTTTCAAAGTTGGATTCACAGTTTAATCGGTTTGATCGTGCTTTTAATAAATTAGAACGGTCCTTATTTTTCACTTTAATAATTGGACCTGCTACAAGAGTTCAATATAAAGAATTTGTTCGGAGATCCCATGAAGTAAAAGCAGCTCGTTTGTCAAAACAAAAAGTAGAGAAATTTATTGATATTTTTGTTCGATATATGAGAACAATTTTAGTAACTATTGCAACTATTCAACCAGCGTTTAAACAATTAAAAGAATCAGGTATTTTTAATGTAAAGGAAAATGTGAAATGAAAATATTGGTGACGGGTGCTGATGGTTTTATCGGTTCTCATTTAACTGAAGGATTAGTTCGTTTAGGTTATAATGTAAAAGCATTCGTATATTACAACTCCTTTAACTCTTGGGGCTGGCTAGACCATTCTCCACAGGAAATCAAATCCCAATTAGATGTATTTGCCGGCGATATTCGTGATCCATATGGAGTAAAGGAGGCAATGAAAGGATGTACACATGTTCTCCATTTAGCCTCGCTTATTGCGATTCCATATTCTTATCATTCTCCGGCAACTTATGTTGAAACGAATATTAACGGAACATTAAATGTGGTACAGGCCGCTCGAGAATTAGGGGTTGAAAAAGTTGTCCATACTTCGACAAGTGAAGTTTATGGAACGGCACAATATGTACCAATTGATGAAAATCATCCGTTGCAAGGTCAGTCGCCTTATTCTGCATCAAAAATCGGAGCAGATCAAATTGCGTTATCATTTTATCGTTCCTTTGATACACCGGTTGCGATTATCCGACCATTTAATACTTATGGGCCGCGCCAATCAGCCCGGGCAGTAATTCCAACAATTATTACCCAACTAGCCAGTGGTAAAGAAACGATAAAACTTGGCGCTGTCAGCCCGACAAGAGACTTCAACTATGTGAAAGATACTGTCCAAGGCTTTATTTCGGTTATGAATTCACCAAATTCAATCGGTGAAGTGATCAATATCGGTTCAAATTATGAAGTATCCATCGGTGAAACTGCTGAAATGATTGCCGATATAATGGGGGTAGATTTGAAAATCGAAACGGATGAGCAACGATTACGCCCTGAAAAAAGCGAAGTAGAGCGATTATGGGCAGACAATAGTAAAGCTAAAGAATTGCTTGGCTGGGAGCCTCAATATGGCGGTAAAGAAGGCTTCCGTCGAGGATTAGAAGAAACGATTGAATGGTTTACTAATCCAAAAAACCTATCTCAATATAAGGCAGATGTTTATAATATATGAATGAACAATGGATTCAATTTGCAAATGAAATCAAAAAAATGTATGGAAAAGATGTTGTTCCTTTACATGAACCGACTTTTGATGAAAAAGAAATCGAATATGTGACAGAGTGTATTAAAACAGGTTGGGTATCATCAGTTGGTTCTTATGTTACTCGATTTGAAGAAGAATTAGCAAAATTTGTTGGAGCGAAGCGGGCAGTTGCCGTTGTAAATGGTACTGCCGCTTTGCATATTGCGCTTAAAATTGTAGGGGTAGAAGAAAATGATGAAGTCTTAATGCCATCATTAACATTTGTTGCGACTGCCAATGCAGCGTCTTATCTAGGAGCTATTCCACATTTTGTTGATGTTTCTTATGAAACTTTAGGAATGGACCCAATAAAATTGAATAAACATTTAGAAGAAATTGGTGTTCTAAGAAATGGAAAGCTCTATAATAAGCAAACTGGTAGACGGATTGCTGCTGTTGTTCCAATGCATACCTTTGGGCATCCTGTAGACTTGGACAGATTACTTGAAGTATGTGATAAATTCAACTTAGTGTTAGTGGAAGATGCTGCTGAGTCTTTGGGTTCATATTATAAAGGAAGACATACGGGTAGTTTCGGAAAAGTAAGTGCAATCAGTTTTAACGGAAATAAAATCATTACAACTGGTGGTGGGGGGGCAATAATAACAAATGATGAACATTTAGCTGATTATGCAAAACATCTTACTACAACAGCAAAAATTCCTCATCTTTGGGAATATGTTCATGATGAAATAGGTTATAATTATCGAATGCCAAACATTAATGCTGCATTGGGACTTGCTCAATTAGAAAAGTTACCACAATTAATTGAGAATAAGCGTAAATTAACATTAAAGTATGATAAGCTAGTTTCAAATTTAGATGATGTAAAATTGATTATGGAGAATATAAATTCTAAAAGTAATTATTGGTTACAAACATTAATTTTAGGAAATAGTTATGATATAAATGATGTTTTAAATTACTTAAATAATAATGGAATCATTAGTCGCCCTGTTTGGACCCCAATTCATAAGTTAAGCATGTATATAAATTGTCCAAAAGCAGATTTAAGTATTACAGAATCTTTAAAGAATAAACTTTTGAATATACCAAGTACACCATTAAATTTTAAAGAGAGTTGATAATTAGATGAAATTAGGTATATTAGGAGCTATTGGAGTAGATGATTTAGGAGATATAGTTTTATTACAAGAAAACATTCGTAAATTAGGAAATGAAATAGAGTTTACAGTGTTTACACAAGATGCTTCTAAAACTAGATACCAATTAGAGGAGTTATTTGAAGATTTTTCTATAGAAATAATAGAAGTACCGAAGCTAGAGAATGTTAATCATGATGATTTAATAGGTGAAAGCTCAGATTATTTAAATGAAAAGCTTTATTTCAAATATAAAAATATCTATAAAGATTATATTAAATGTGATGCTTTATATTTTATAGGAGGTGGTTATTTTAACAAATATTGGGAAAAAAAGATGGAAGTATACTTCGAATTACCAATAAGATTATTTAGTTACTTAAATAAACCAATATATATTAGTAGTGTTACAATTGGTCCCTTTGACAATGAAACTTATAAAATAAAATATGGCTTGTTTAAAAATTGTCACACAATTTGTTTGCGTGATCATATTCAATCGTTCAGAAATTTAAAAAAATTCGGTAACACTAATGGGAAAGTTTTATTAAATATGGATGACATCCTAATTTCAAATTCAGCTATTGAAAAAAAATCGTCGGAAAGATATGTAGTACTGCAACAGTTCTTTTGGGTTGAAGAATTTGCAGAAAATATTGATGAATATTATAAAATAATTGCAACATTTTTAGACTACCTAATAGATAATTTATTTATTGATAAAATATATTATATACCTTTTAATAATTTTAGAAATGGAGTAAAAGGCGGAGATTATCTTTATGGGGAAAAAATATTAAAAAATTATATTAAAAATAAAGAATCCTTTATACTATATAAACCCTTCTCCTCTTATCAAAAATTGAGAAAAGTAATTCGTAGAGCATTATTTGTTTTAGCAAATCGTTATCATCCATTAGTTTTTGCACATGGTGAGTATACTCCTGCTATAGGTTTATATGTTAATGATTTATATAAACAAAAATTACAGGGGGTATATGAGGTTTCAAATTTAGATCCAGAGTCACATACTTTTAATATTAATGAATTAAAAGTGGAAGACTTAATTAATTGGTTTAATCAGTATATCTTAAATGAAAAATATGAAATAAATTATGAAGATTTATACAATACTTATAGTGTTCAAAAAAGAAATAGTATAGATTCTTTTATTAAAGATGTCTTGTTTAATAAGGAGAAATAGACATGTGGTTTTTTACTGAAGCTTCCGGTAGCCTCACCTCTCATTATTTGATAAAAGCCATAAAAGAGGCTAATCATAAAGTTATTGCAACAGACATTGATGAAAATTGTTATGCTAAACGTCTCGCAGATAAGTTTTTTCTTTTACCAAAAGCTGACGATCCTAACTTATGGAAAGTGATTGATGATGTATTATATAAAGCTAGAGTAGATATCGTAATTCCTTCTTTAGATGAAACCTTGTATGAATGGTCTTTAAAGAAAGTAACTTATAAAGAAAAGAATATTAATATAATTATATCTGACTCTGATGTAATAAAGACTTTTCAGGATAAATGGTTAACTTATTTATTCTTTAAAGATAATAACATTCCTACACCAAAAACAAGTTTAGATCAAGAATATCCCTTAATAAAACCAAGATTGGGTCGTGGAAGTAAAGGAATTTTTAAAGCTACAGAAAAAGTTGAAATGAAAGGGAATATTTCCCAAGAGATAATTTATGGTACTGAATACACAATCGATGTATTTTGTGATTATAAACATAACCCAATCTATATCGTTCCTAGAAAAAGATTGAATGTAAAAGAAGGTAAGTCAACAGCAGGTATAGTAGTAAAACATGAAAAGATTGAAAATTATGTTCGAAAAATGTGTGAGGCAACTAAATTTATAGGTCCGATAAATATACAATGTTTTGAATTAGAAAATGGTGAAATTAAATTTATTGAAGTAAATCCTCGTATAGCTGGAGGGATGGCTTTAGGATTTGCTGCAACAGAGAATTGGATTCCACTTATTATTTCTAACCTAATAAATGGAGAGAAAATACAACCAGTAAAAATAAAGTATGGTTTAAAAATGATGAGGTATTACAGTGAAGTATTCACGTATTAATGATATATCATTAGATAAGTATCAAATTATAGGTTTTGATTTGGATGGTACGTTATACGATGAAAAAGAATTTGTTAAACAAGCTTATCACCAAGTAGCTATTTATTTCGAAAGAGTATCTAATACAATAGATAAGTATGATGTTTATAAATGGATGATTGAGCGTTGGATTGAAAAAGGGAGTAGTTACCCTTATATTTTTTCAGAGTGTATAGAAAAATTTCAAATTCGAAATGCTACCATTGAACAATGTTTATTTCATTATAGAAATGCTTATTTTCGTTTATTGTTGGATACTAAAATTAAAGAAATGTTAAAACAATTAAATATGTTAGAAAAGAAAATATTTTTAGTTACAGACGGAAATGCTAATTTACAAAAACGTAAATTTTATACTTTGGGGTTAATGGAATACTTCCATTTTGAAAATGTAGTTTTTACAGGGTTGTTAGGTAGTGAACATTATAAACCAGACACTACTGCTTTAAAATATATTGATTGTCTAAAGGAAAATAACGATAATAGTGTAATATATTTTGGCGATCGTAAAGTTGATGAACAATTTGCAACAAATGCAGGATTTGATTTTGCACACGTTTCTAATTTTTATGCTTTTTGGGGTGAGCTAGTTTGAAAAAGAGAAAAATATTGGCTGTTACAGGAATTAGATCAGATTACGATTTAATGACACCTGTATATGAAGCAATACATTCACATGAAGATTTAGAATTAGAAATTATTGTCACCGGTGCTCACTTATCAGAAGCATATGGTCTTACAGTAAAAGAAATTGAAAGTGATGGATTTAAAGTAGTTGACAAAATTGACAGTTTGTTAAATAGTGATCGTGCATCAGGTCGTGTAAAAGGACTAGCAATTCAATTACAGGGTATGGTACAAACTGTTGAAAGAGTTAATCCTGATTTTTTATTAGTACTTGGAGACCGTGAAGAGTCAATGTCAACAGCTTTAATAGGTGCATATATGAATATTCCAGTTGCTCATGTAGCTGGTGGCGATAGAGTCATTGGTAACGTTGATGATCAAGTACGACATGCTGTGAGTAAGTTATCACATATTCATTTTACAACTAACCAAGAAAGTGCAGAAAGATTAATAAAACTGGGAGAAGAGAGATTTAGAATATTTAATACAGGCAACCCAGGGCTAGATCGACTTAAAACGGTACCTTTTTTAACCAAGGAAGAATTATCTAGAAGGTTAAATTTTGAAATAAAAGAAAATGAACCATTAATTTTGCTAATTCAGCATGTAATTTCTACAGAAATTGATCAAGCATATTTACAAATGAAAATCACGATGGAAACTGTTAAAGAAATGGGGTATAAGACAATTATTAGTTACCCAAATTCAGACGCTGGTGGCCAACAAATTATTAAAGCGATAAATGAATATAAAGATTTACCATTTATTCATATTCAAAAAAATATCCCTCGTCTAGAATTTGTCAATATAATGAGACATGCAAGTTGCTTATTAGGAAATTCAAGTGCAGGTATTTTAGAAGCACCTTTTTTAAAGCTACCAGTTGTAAATATTGGGAATAGACAAAAAGGGAGACTACATGCAGAAAATGTACAATTCGTAAATCATAAAATAGCTGAAATAAAAGAAGCTGTTAATAAGGCAATCTTTGATGAGGAATATAGGCGTGTTGTAAATAACTGCAAAAATCCTTACGGCGATGGTAATACTGGTAAGAAAATTGCAAATATATTGTCAACTATTCCAATTGATAAAAAATTAATGATAAAGGAGATTACATATTGAGTAAGCGAATTATTGTTGTTACCCCTCATCCTGATGATGAGACACTTGGTTGTGGTGGTACTTTATTAAAATATAAGGAACAAAATAATCAATTATTTTGGTTAATTGTAACAAACATGAATGAAAAATTTCCAAAGCATTCTAAAGATAAACGTCAAAAAGAAATAAATAATGTGGCAAAACAATACCAATTCGATGAGGTTTTTTCATTAAATTATCCAGCTGCACAACTAGATGAAATACCGTTAGGTGAATTAGTTGAGAGTCTTAGTAAAGTTTTCTATCAAGTGAAACCACAAATTATTTTTACTGTCTATCCTGGAGATATTCATAGTGATCATAAAGTGGTATTTAATGCCACGGTTGCATGTACAAAATGGTTTAGATATCCGTTTGTAGAAAAAGTGTACCTATATGAAACATTATCAGAAACAGATTTTTCTATAGATCCAGATGTAAACGGTTTTAAACCAAATGTCTACATAAATATATCCAAGTATCTTGATAAGAAAATCGAAATCATGAAGATTTATGATTCAGAAATAAATGATTTTCCTTTTCCAAGAAGTGAAAAAGCTATTCGCTCCTTAGCTTATTTAAGGGGAGCAGCCAGTGGATTTGAAGCAGCTGAAGCTTTTATGCTCTTAAAGGAGAGAATTGAATGAGTAGAACTTTTATAATTGCCGAAGCAGGAGTAAATCATAACGGTTCACTTGATATTGCAAAAAAATTAGTGGATGTCGCAAAAGTAGCTGGTGCTGATGCAGTAAAATTTCAGACCTTCAAAGCTGAAAATTTAGTTACTAAATCAGCCCAACAAGCAAACTATCAAATTGAAAATTTAGGAGAAACAACTTCTCAGTTTGAAATGTTAAAAAAATTAGAATTGTCGTTCGATGAATTTAAACAGTTACAAGATTATTGTAAGTCTCAAAATATTGAATTTATATCGACACCCTTTGATTTTGAGAGTGTCGATTTTCTTTTCGATGATTTGAAGATTTCAATTGCCAAAATACCTTCTGGAGAGTTAACAAATTTACCGCTTATTTATCATATTGCAACAAAACAAAAACCTATAATTTTATCCACCGGAATGGCGACGATAGATGAAATTCATGAAGCTTTGGCATTTATTGCATTTGGTCTTGCCAATCCAAATGATTCTGTTTCATTAGAACGAGTCAATGAATTTTATACAACACAAGAAGCAAAAGATATTTTGAAAACATATGTAACAATTTTGCATTGTACCACTGAATATCCAGCACCATTTGAAACTATCAATTTAAAGGCAATGGAGCAAATGGAAAAGGAATTTGAATTACCAGTGGGATTATCGGATCATTCGAAAGGAATATCGGTTCCGATTGCTGCAACAGCATTAGGTGCAAGAGTGATTGAAAAACATTTTACCCTTGATCGAACAATGGAAGGTCCAGATCATCTTGCTTCATTGGAGCCGGATGAATTAAAAGAAATGGTAAAAAGTATAAGAGAAGTAGAATTGGCATTAGGAACAGGAAAAAAAGAACCATCATTTATCGAGCTCGAAAACAGGAAAGCAGCTCGAAAAAGTTTAGTGGCTAAAAAATCAATTAAAGCTGGTGAAGTTTTTAATGAAGGCAATTTAACTATTAAACGACCTGGCAGCGGAATTCCTTCTAAATACTATTGGTCTTATATGGGAAAAGTTTCTAAAAAATCATATGAAAAGGACGATTTAATTGATGAATAAGCCCATAATCATGCTTGGAAATGGTGGTCATGCTTCTGTATTAACAGAGATATTATTGAGTCAAAATCGCAACATTATTGGTTTTACATCCCCAAAAAAAGAAGAAAATCAGTTTGGTATACCTTATTTAGGAAACGATGAAATGATTTTAAAATATGATTCAAAAGAAGTGGAATTGGTATTAGGAATTGGATCTGTTTGTGTTAATGATTTTAGACGGAAAATATTTGAATTATTTATAAATGAGGATTATACCTTTGTTAACGTAATTCACCCATCTGCAATTCTTGCTCCATCCGTAAAGTTGGGACAAGGCGTGCAAATTATGGCAGGTGCTATTATTCAAACAAATACTACTATTGACGATAATACTATTGTAAACACAGGTTCAAAAATTGATCACGATTGTGAAATTGGTGCCCACGTACATTTAGCACCAGGAACGACTCTTTCTGGTGGAGTAAAAATAGGAAATGGAACCCATGTGGGAACAGGAGCTTCGATTATTCAAAATATTCGTATAGGAAATAATTGTTTGGTTGGTGCTGGAGCTGTTGTTATTCATGATATTAATCATGATGTAAAAGCGGTAGGTGTGCCTGCAAAGGAAGTGAGATGAATGAAAGATTGGAAGTCAATTATTGTTAGTGAAAACAATACCCTTTTAGAAACAATGAAAATAATTGATCAGTCTACGCTACAATTTGCAGTAGTAGTAGATGTAAATGGTAGACTATTAGGAACTGTGACGGATGGAGATATACGTAGAAGTATTTTACGGGGGGATTCTTTAGATGTGAAAATTACAGAAGTAATGAATCCTTCCCCTATTACTGCTTTAGTTGGACAATCTAGAAATAAATATTTTCGAGTAATGAGGGAAAAAAAACTTAAACAGCTTCCTATTGTTGATAAAAACAATAGAATTATCGATATTTTATTCCTTGATAAAGCAGTTTCTAATAATGATAATTTAGTAGTATTAATGGTTGGCGGTTTAGGGACTAGATTAAGACCTCTAACAAATGAAATCCCTAAACCAATGTTGCAAGTTGGGGGGAAACCCATTTTGGAAACAATTATAGAAGGATTTAAACAATGTGGATTTACAAATTTTATTTTAAGTGTCAACTATAAAAAAGAAGTGATTCAAAATTACTTTCAAAATGGTGGAGCATTTGATGTGAATATTTCTTATATAGAAGAAACAAAAAGAATGGGGACTGCTGGCGCTCTATCATTATTACCTATAAAACCATTAAAACCTTTTTTTGTAATGAACGGAGATTTATTAACACAAGTAAATTTTGAACAATTGATTCATTATCATATGGAGAATGAATCTTTGGCAACAATGTGTGTACGAGAATATGAATACCAAATACCATATGGTGTAATTGAAACTGATGGAGCAAGATTAATATCCATAAAAGAAAAACCAATACATAAAAGTTTTGTAAATGCTGGTATTTATGTTTTAAATCCCGAAACATTAGAATACATACCTAAAAATCAATTTTATGATATGCCGGAGTTATTTCAAAAATTATTAGACGAAGAAAAAAAGACAACGGTTTTTCCAATTAGAGAATATTGGTTGGACATCGGGAGAATGGATGATTTTGAAAGAGCCAATTTAGAATTTAAGGAGCGTTATGAATGCAGCCGAAAATTTTAGCTATTATTCCAGCTCGTGGAGGTTCAAAAGGTGTACCACGCAAAAATATCCGAGATTTAGCAGGTAAGCCCTTAATCGCTTGGACTATTGAAGAAGCAAAGAAATCCAAATATATTACGCGTTTAATATTATCGTCAGAAGATGAAGAAATCATTGAAGCGGCCAAAAAATATGGTTGTGAAGTTCCTTTTGTTCGACCAATTGAATTAGCTCAGGATAATACACCTGGTATAGAACCAGTTCTTCATGCAATTGAAAAATGTCCAGGGTATGATTATGTGTTATTATTACAGCCTACATCTCCTCTAAGAACTGTTGAGGATATTGATGGTTGTATTGAATTCCTATTAAATAAAAAATTAGACTTTTGTGTCAGTGTAACACATGCTGAAAAAAGTCCTTATTGGATGTACAATGTAGAAAAAAGTGGTCAAATGAATCCTTTAATAAAACAAGAGGAAGTGGCAACTAGAAGACAAGATTTGCCTCCAGTTTATATGTTAAATGGAGCATTATATATTGCGAAGGTAGAGAAGTTATTAGAGGAAAAATCATTCCTGACCCAAAATACAAAAGCATTTATTATGTGTAGAGAAAATTCATTTGATATTGATACCGAATTAGATTTTTTGATTTGTGAACAATTATTGAAACAAAGAGAAAAAACTTAGTAATACGAAAGATGTAGCAATTATTGAAACTGAGCAATAAGGTAATAGGCATTTAAAAGCAATAATAAAAAATAAAGATGATTCTTGTATTGTTGAACCTTCTGAGCATTTTTTAGGACAGACTACATATTGGTAATGCGTACGATAGATTGTACGCATTTTATTTTTTTATCCACTTTTTTGTCAAACAGTATAAATTTTTGTGAACCATCCGATATAACTATTAGAAAAATTCTCTTTTGTTCGGTTTCATTCAAGGAGGAAGATGTATGCAAATTTCAGCAAAATCAGCTGTTGAAGTTTCACAGGTTGTAAAAACGAACGATAATGCCCCTTTGGAAAAAGTCGGAGCGCAAGTAGATTCGGAAAATCCGGGCATTGCGAAAGAAGACCGTATCGAAATTTCAAAAGAAAAAATCGAGCAGGCAGTCAATTCCATGAACGAATTTCTGGAAATCAATCATCGCAGCACTAGATTTGTTTACCATGATGAGTTGGAACGCTACTATGTTACGGTTATCGATCAGCAAACACAGGAAGTCATCAAAGAAATTCCGCCGAAAAAGCTGCTTGATGCCTTTTATGAAATGCAAAAACTCGTGGGAATGATCATAGACGAAAAAATTTAAGGAGGGGTTACAATGGCAGACTCAGTTTCTTCAACGTCATCTTATTCCTATTTGCAGACAGCCAATAAACGTTTGTCTGGACTTTCTTCAGGGATGGATATCGATTCGATTGTAGAAAAGCTCATGAAAGCTGAAAGTGCCAAAATGGAAAAACTTCAGCAACAAAAACAAAAATACGAATGGCAACGGGATGCTTATCGTGAGATCGACTTGAAGTTGGAGACATTTTCCAAAAACCTTTTCGACCAATTCGGTTTGCAAAAAAGTTTGCTTGTCCGCAAAACATCCGTCAGCGACGAAAGCAAAGTCAGCGTCACAGCAGACAATACGGCTGTCGGAACGTTGAATCTCTCTTCCGTTTCCCAACTGGCGACATCCGCATCCAAATTGGGAAGTCAATTGATGACATCCGCCATTAACGGCCAACATAAATTATCCGATTTCGGAATTAATGGAAGCTCCGAAGGCACAGGCAGCTTTACGATCAAATTGAATGGAGAAGATGAAGGGAAAACGATTACTTATACAAAAGACGATACCATTGATACGCTGCTTTCCAAATTAAAAGATGCAGGCTTAACAAATGCAAAAATAACTAATGGAAAATTATACCTTGGAAGCGATTCGGTAATAGTCGAAAACAACCCTAATTTTTTTATGAAACTGGGATTTTCGGTTGATGGCAATACGTTATCCGAAAGCAACGAGGAAGCAACAATCAACATTAAAGCCAATTCCGCTACGCTTTTAAAAGATATAAAAAATTTTAGTGAAACCAATGGATCGTTCACTTTAAGTGTCATCCAAAGTGATGGCTCGATGAAGGATACAAAAATCAACTATTCCAGCTCGGATACCATCGAAGATTTGGTGAAGTCCATCAATACTTCCGGTGCAGGGGTTACGGTTGTATTCGGCAACGGCCAGATGTCCATCACTGCCAATGCTACAGGCAGTGTGGCAGGAGGCGCCATTCAGATCAAAGAGGATAATGAAAATTTATTTAACGTTCTTGGATTCACTTCAGGCTCTTCAAAATTCGTTGCTAATGGAACGAATGCCATCTACACAATCAACGGCATCCAAAAGGAAAGCACATCCAATTCCATCAAAGAGTCGGGATATTCAATTACATTGAAACAGACATTCAATCAGGCCAATGATCCAAATTATAATGGCACGGTTACCATTTCTTCTTCCATTGATACGGACGGCATGGTTGAAAAAATCAAATCATTCGTTAACATGTATAACGAAATTATTGAAAGTATCAACACGCCGTTAAAAGAAAAGAAAAATTTGAATTATCCGCCGTTGACTGATGCGCAGAAAGCGGAAATGACCGAAGAGCAGATTAAAAAATGGGAAGAGAAGGCAAAACAAGGGTTGTTGCGGAATGACACCATCCTCAGCACGGCGCTTTCCGGAATGCGGAATGCGATTTATACGGTCAGTGAAAATAATCCATTCAAAGGTTTGTTCAATATCGGTGTTACAACCACTGCCACTTATACGGATGGCGGAAAACTTCAATTGGATGAGGACAAACTGAAAGAAGCCATTGCCAAGGATCCGGAAGCGGTGGTAAAACTTTTCACCGATTCCGAAAATGGCGTTGTTGCAAAATTGCGTACAGCCGTGGATACGGCAAGTAAACAAATTGATGACAAAGCGGGTAAAACTTCTTTTGCCGATAATACTTATTCCCTTGGCAGAACCATCAGTTCGTTGGATGATCAAATTGAAGCATGGAAAGACCGTTTAAAAGCTATCGAAGAACGTTATTATAATCAATTTACAAGAATGGAAGAAGCCATCAATAAAGCCAATATGCAATCGAGTCTGTTTATGCCATCGTACTAATCAGATACTTATGCTTTTTGTCAGGAGAGTCGTTCAATGGACTTAATTCAACAATTGCTGCAAGTGTCAGCGAAACTTTACAAGCATTTATCCGCGTTCCCTTCCGGCGAGGAAAGGACCGAATACATTGATGAAGTCAATGGGTTGCTGGATGAACGGGGAACACTTGTGAAGCAACTGCGGGAACAAAATTTTCAATATGATGAAACCGATGAAACCCATGTCACTTTATATAAGTTGGACAAAGGGATCCGGGAAAGGTTGGATCTTTTGTTCAATGAAGTCAAGGCGGATTTAAAAAAATTCAACGATACCAAGAAATATGAAAAGCAATATATCAATCCATATGCGAGTGTACAGGCAATGGATGGCAGATATTACGACAAAAGAAAATAATGCGGATTGCTTTTTATAGCAATCCGGTTATTTCCAAAAAGGAGAGTCTTACATGGCATTACAAAATACTGCATACAACGCTTATAAACAAAACAGCATCAACACCGCTTCCCCAGGCGAATTGACGCTTATGCTATACAATGGCTGCATTAAATTTTTGAATGTGGCAAAAAAAGCCATCGAAGAAAAACACATGGAAGAAAAAAATGTCAATCTTCAGAAAGCCCAAAATATCATTATCGAACTGATGGTTACACTCAATATGGATTATGAAATTTCAAAACAAATTCTTCCATTATATGAATATATGAATCGCCGATTAGTGGAAGCAAACATCAAAAATGATCCGGAGATTGTGGAAGAAGTGATCGGGCTTGCTACTGAGTTCCGTGACACTTGGAAAGAGGTCATTAAATTGAATCGCCAACAGCATTATCAAAATGTACAACAAGTGTAAGTTGTTTTTGAAACAGTTCCTTATTTTATTTCCCCTCAAAGACCCCTTACATTCGACTTTAGGATGTAAGGGGTTTTTCTATTGAATCCAATGCGTATCGGTGGATTATGGGGCAAATTTTATTCATTCGATTCACCTTGTAAGGGAATATCGCTTTTCCAACTTTTTTAATGTTGTGCCCTTTTATTCAAACAAATTTTTATAACAAAATACACGAATTCGCACAGGTATCATATCAGTTTAACTTGTACATGGGATGGGCGTTGTTTCATATTCGAAGGGGAGAATGCATTTGATTATTCATCATAATATTGTGTCAATCAACATTATCGGGCACCAGACTCGGAATCATAGTGCCCAATCGAAAGTGTTGGAGAAATTATCGTCCGGTTTCCAGGTAAACAGGGCTGGAGACGATGCGGCAGGATTGGCCATTTCAGAAAAAATGAGAGGGCAAATCCGCGGCCTCCAAATGGCAAGCAAAAATATTCAAGATGGAATCTCCCTTGTTGATGTAGCGGAAGGCGGNTAGCAAAATAGCCCTCAATCTGAAAAAATTCAAGATTGTAGGGCTATTTGTCATGCGTACTAATAGGTACGCTTTTTTAATCCCTGTTTTAAGTTTTTCAATGCGTCATTTGAATTCGGGCTTACGATGATATCTAGTTATCTGAGACTTTAATCAAAACTTCTTCTCTTTTCCGTTTTATCTCGTTTCCAAAAATACGGACAAGTGAAGAATAAGCACTTTTAGCTTGTTCGCTTTTAACTGCTCTTTCTAAGTATTTTACCATCTTTTCGCCGCTATCTTCGTTTTCTTGTGGGGATAATAGATCCATCTCCTTCTGATATCGAAGCAAGACGCGATGAATGAATTTGATCCTTTCTCTTTCTTTTTCTGCATTGATTAGTTCATATATATCCTTTGATTTATGAATATCCTCAAGCAGTTTCTCAAATTCTTTCGATTCCTCATCGTTTAAATAATTATACGGCAGTTGGCAGCGTCTATCTTTAGAAACAATGCGCTCAAACTCTTCTGATGAAATATTCGTTATATCTAGAATTTCATCTCGGCTTAGACCGTGTTCGATTAATTTTTGAATGGTGGGTACTAGAGGTATCGTTCTTTTATTAACTGATTTAATTGTTCGACTAAATGCCCTTTGTTTATGGCAAACTAAAAATGTAACGTTTGGCAATTAATTTATGCAGGTCCTATAAAACAAAAAACCACTTGCCAACATTCCCCAAATACACTACCCTCCTAGTTGGACAAAACAGTTCAACGGGAGGTATTCAAGGAGATGTTAGCAGTGGCTGAAATTCATTATATCAGATATGAAGCAAACCAAAAAGGATGTTCCTATTCCGATATTGCCAAAAGAATGAATCGTGATCCAAGAACAGTGAAGAAGTATGCGGAAATGGAAGACTTCAATCCCTCAAAAGTTAAACAAACGAGAAAAGCGAAAGTGATGGATCCAGTGAAACCGATATTGGATCAATGGATTAAAGAGGACTTGACAAAGAAGAAAAAATATCGAAGAACTGCGAAACGAATGTATGAAATCTTAAAAGAAGAATATGGATTTACAGGTTCAGATCGTTCTGTTCGGCTCTATGTATCAAAAAGAAAACAAGAACTGCTCGAACAAAGTGAACCAGCTGCGTTACCTTTAGAATCGAAACCTGCAA
>NZ_JBHSNQ010000027.1:0-3024 GCF_042655065.1 Ureibacillus suwonensis | reverse complement strand
GCTCTTTCTTTTTGTCTCCTTTGCAGTTTGGTTTCATGCGGAAAGGTTTGTTGGTCCGTTTCTTCTTTTTCCAACGTGATGACGGAAGGAAGAATCGAGGTGAGGCAAGCATCGATCTGCTTCTTTACCGCCCGGACAAAATGCCATCGGTCATATACTTGCAAAATACTTTGCGAAGCGTTCTGAATCCCTTTCCGAAAAGCCTGATAGCCATCACGACTGACAACTTGGATGTTTTGATGATTTTTTAGCCATTTNGTGTCCTTTCCGAAAAGCAAAGTCATCGATTCCGATAAAAGGGGGACACCTCTTGATGAATCTCCGTTTTCCGAATAAGGGAGAGCAATACGTCATGGCTGACAGGGAGGGACAGGGCTTTCGCTACTTTTTCGCCATTGAGGCAGCTGGTGGAAAACGCGATTTTACGTAATACTTCTTCGGACCGTAAAGTTCGGCGTCCATTTTTGGAAATCCAATCATACCGTTCAGTAAAAATTTTTTGGGTGCAATTGGGTTGGTCGCAAAACCATTTTCTTGTGATAAGCAGGATGGAAACAGCTTTTCCGGCAATCGGCAAATCTTGAATCATGCGTGTATATCGGCTGTGTGGACGTGTGGAAGGCACTTGGCAATGAGGACAAGGGCAGGATTCATGAGTGCTTCGAACAATAAAGGTAATGGAGGATGGTTCTTCTTGAATATCGAGAACTTCTAGGAAAGGATCCGGTGAAGACCAATGGATTTGACGATTCATCATTCATCACACCTTTTCTTTTATTATACTATAAAAGTAAAATTATAGGCCTTCACCAAAATTGCGTAAGAGCCATTTTCTACTTGCCAAAAACAAGCCATGCAAATCCTCGAAGAGGGATTCGAAGACGCCACCGCCGTATTGGACTATCCGGACCGTTACCGGCGGCGCCTGCGCACGACCAACGGAGTGGAACGGCTGAACGAAGAAATTCGCCGCAGAGAACGGGTCATCCGCATCTTTCCGAACCGGGAATCGGTGTATCGCCTCGTTGGTGCCGTGTTGATCGAAATCGATGAAAAATGGATGTCAGGGCGCAAATACTTGGATATGGCTGAATATTGGCAGTGGCGGAAAACGAAAGAGCAAGGAGTCCGATCGGTGAATCAGGAGGCTCCGGCGATCAAGAGAGTGGGATAACCCCTTCGCTGTGTCAAGGAGAACGTGGAATACCTCGGAAGCGAGGAGTTGCCGCGAAAGCTCCTTGACACGCCTGTTCCTTGACAACATGATCATTTGTCCGGGAAGGCGACCGGCAGGGAGACTTTCCGGTCTTACCTACCATACGTCAAGTCATCAGGTCCATGTTGTCTATCAAAGGGGAATTTACACAATAATTTGGACTTGACCAAAAATTAAGCGAGAGATAATAACCTCTCGCCATACTTATTTCAAACATTTAAGATACGTCGAAACAACTTTTTCTGTACTTGTAGATCAGTTTCACATCACATCGATCCGTGTAAACAGCATCGAAGGTTTTGAAACGGCATTTACTAGCTTACACACCTGTTGTCCTTGTGCTAGTTGCACAATAGAGTTCAACTGACACCATGGGAAAAATTTAATATTCTACTAGCTTTTTAGTGTGACGTTAGTAAATGTTTAACTGCTTTAGCAATTACCCTTGACATAATAGGAGGAACAGCATTCCCTACTTGTACAAATTGTGCTGTTCTAGGTCCCTCAAATTTGTAATTATCGGGAAAACCTTGAATTCTTGCAGCTTCACGTACAGTCAACGAGCGTGCTTGCTTAATATCCGGATGAATATTATAATGTCCATCTTTAGCAATATGAGCTACAATAGTATGAGGGATCTCATTCCAATTATGCACTTTAAATCGGTCTAAAAACGATTCCTCATTTTGATGAGTTTTTAAATCATTAGGTAACTCGTTATATTTTAATTGAATGCCTTGATTCGAGTATTCTATAGCTATCCTATAAATCATTCGATCATGATCTCGAACAGCTCGTGCTTTATGATTCATAATCCCCATACTATTTTCTCGCATTTTTTTCTGATACTCAGAAAGTTCACTATTGTTTTGTAATGGATACTCTATTAACTTTAAATCTTCTCCCTCTCCAGGAGATAGCGAAGGTAAATCACCAATAACATTCCTTGTATTTTTTCTTCATTCCAGTATTCTGTGAAGCGAGAAAAATCTGGGTAAGTATAATTGAGTTCTTTCTTAAAACCAAATAATACTACCCTTTTTCTTCTTTGGAAAACTCCATAGTCAGAAAAATCAATAATATTGTTCTTATGTTCAGGATCATTACCAGATAGTATTGTATACCCGATGTTATCAAATTCTTCTTGAATAACCGAAAATATCTGTCCATCTTTAGCTGTTAAAATACCAGGCACGCATTCAATGGTGAGCGGTATTACGATCCAGAGACGGCAAGGTTTATCTCAATTTATCCATATCCTGGTAATAGAATATGATAACTCTCCAACAAATGTAATTCAACCCTTTTTTTATAATTTTTTACTTTTATAATAAAAAATGTAGATTAAATTCTATATAAAAAAGAGGAATTATCTATGTTAACTAAAACAAATAACCAATTAAGATTATCTATGTTTGTAATTATTTCTAGTTTAGTATTGGTATTTAGTACATTACTCGCTCCACTGAAATCCGAAGCTGTAACTTCCAATGATATTCCGGATCATTCAGAAATTAATTCAGAAATAACTAATATTGTGATTGCATATACTAAATTCGATGAGAAGAAAAATAAGATTGTTATTACAAATAAGAAAGAGTTATAAAGGAACAGCTAAATTTAATAAATAATGCGCCATCATACAAAGAGGTAGTTAGTGTCATTAAAAAATTTAACAAAGTTACTCAACTTTCGCAGTGAAAAATTTATGAATAATCCTTGATTTGATAGGTTTCTTTGGGTATCTCATATTCACTTGACACTGAAAAAATTCGTCTAAAAACCAAAAAGACACCTCTTTCTTTTGG
>NZ_JBHSNQ010000026.1:0-1157 GCF_042655065.1 Ureibacillus suwonensis | reverse complement strand
TCTCAATAAATTGTAGGCTACACAAATCCTCTTTGGTTAAGTGAGGAGGGAACCGAAGTTGTTCGGTCCACTCGTAATCATGTAAACTCTTTTTATCTAAGAACTTCGCCTTTTTTATCAAGCGGATTGCTCTCGCTTTTTCTCTTAATCTTATTTCCTCCTTAAGTAGCCCATATAAGAATTGTTTCGGAGTTTCAAACGGTATTTGCTCGTATACATCCGCAACATAAGCTAACCTCAATAACTTACACAATTCTTTAATGTCCTGTTTCAATTGACAGCCTCCTCTCTAGGAGCTAATGAATCGTATTTACTCCAGTCCACTTCATAAGGATTATTATCACTAGGTAGCTTATCCTGTGCAATTAATTCATAGAACTCTTCATTAATCTTCTTCATGTCATGAGAAACTAATAAACTAGCTAGAGCTTCTAATCGTTTTCGTCGAATAATTAAATTATCTACCAACAAAAATTCTTTAATTCTTCCCGGTAAATACTTATTATAGCGCGAATATTCTACAACCCTTGGTTTATGAATCCATGTTTTAATTATTGAAAGCCATGGTAATGCTTTTCGCTTTTTCATATATGGCCGATAGTCATCCAATAATATCTCCCCATTAGGTGAAACAATCTTTAATTGATCCCATGTTAATATCATTTGTAATTGACTATAGTTGCCACCCTTAGGGACATGAACCAACGTCTGATCCACTTTCACTTCATTATATTTGTTTACTTTAACAAGATGCTCTTTAAATACAGGATAGGGCTTTTCCGGTAATGCTAGAAGATAATCCCGTTCTTCCTGCCATAAGTCCTCAATACGTACGTTTTTGGCATAATGAATTCTATTTCTGTCCGCCTCTAATTTATGAAATAATTGATCAGTTAAACCCTCATAGCTGTCCATTATTGGAGCTGAAGTAAAAAAGTTATAGCGTATATATCCAACTTTATTCTCAACATTTCCTTTTTCATGGCCACTTCTTGGATTGCATACCTGCACATCAAAGCCATAATAATGCTGAAATTGAACAAATTCATCAGTTAATTGTGCTTCTTCATTTTTTGTCCTTTTTTTCTTCACAGCGGGGGTCAAATTATCGATTCTTATCCTTTTAGGTACTCCCCCAACCTGTTTAAAAAGAATAT
>NZ_JBHSNQ010000025.1:0-546 GCF_042655065.1 Ureibacillus suwonensis | reverse complement strand
ATAGCAAAATAGCCCTCAATCTGAAAAAATTCAAGATTGTAGGGCTATTTGTCATGCGTACTAATAGGTACGCTTTTTTAATCCCTGTTTTAAGTTTTTCAATGCGTCATTTGAATTCGGGCTTACTCTAATCCGGCTTGCCGCTCCACTTTTTGGTTCCTGCTACTGTATCGCGCCGAACTGACCTCCGGTCTTTGGTAGTTGGGGGCTTATTTTGCGCAATAAAAAAACACCACTTTCGTGGTGTTTCTGCTTGCGAAGCGACGTCCTACTCTCGCAGGGGGAAGCCCCCAACTACCATCGGCGCTAAAGAGCTTAACTTCCGTGTTCGGTATGGGAACGGGTGTGATCTCTTTGCCATCGTCACTTCACCATATTTAGTTGAGAGGTTGTTCTCTCAAAACTGGATAACGGCATTAAAAGCTTTTCTTTTGGTTAAGTCCTCGATCGATTAGTATCCGTCAGCTCCACACGTCACCGTGCTTCCACCCCGGACCTATCTACCTCATCGTCTTTGAGGGATCTTACTTGCTTATGCAATGGGAA
>NZ_JBHSNQ010000024.1:0-541 GCF_042655065.1 Ureibacillus suwonensis | reverse complement strand
AAAGACGATGAGGTAGATAGGTCCGAGGTGGAAGCACGGTGACGTGTGGAGCTGACGGATACTAATCGATCGAGGACTTAACCAAAAGAAAAGCTTTCAATGCCGTTATCCAGTTTTGAGAGAACAAATGAAGGAGGATTAGCTCAGCTGGGAGAGCATCTGCCTTACAAGCAGAGGGTCGGCGGTTCGATCCCGTCATCCTCCACCATATATGCCGGTGTAGCTCAATTGGTAGAGCAACTGACTTGTAATCAGTGGGTTGAGGGTTCGATTCCTTTCGCCGGCACCATCATGAGCCATTAGCTCAGTGGTAGAGCATCTGACTTTTAATCAGAGGGTCGAAGGTTCGAGTCCTTCATGGCTCATCACATTATTATATTTGAATGGAACATTTGATTCAGCGGCTTATTTTTCGCGGAAGTAGTTCAGTGGTAGAACACCACCTTGCCAAGGTGGGGGTCGCGGGTTCGAACCCCGTCTTCCGCTCCAAAAAGCCGGGGTGGCGGAATAGGCAGACGCACAGGACTTAAAATCCTGCGGT
>NZ_JBHSNQ010000023.1:0-4080 GCF_042655065.1 Ureibacillus suwonensis | reverse complement strand
TTTACGAAAATACACGGCCAACAAAGATCAACTAACCAAAAATAATGGGGATAAATGGAAAAAGGAGAATTTGAGTTGGCTCAAATTCTCCTTTTTCCTATCTAGAAGCTAGTTTTGTCCCAGCCTCCTTGATTCGGTTGGCGAAGATTGTCGTCTTGAATCCAACTTTTTAATTCTTTTCCGGGCAAACCGTTCATTGACAGGTCTCCCCTTACGCCGGCTTCATACATGTATGCTGCACAGGCGCCAATCATCGCCGCATTATCAGTGCATAAAGAGAGTGGCGGAGCCGTAAATGGTATCCCTTCTTGATCGAGCGCTTTTTGCAAACTTTCTCTTAGTCCGCGGTTCGCCGAAACACCACCGGCCACAATCACTTGTTTGACACCCAGCTCTTTTGCCGCTTTCACCGTTTTGGTTGTCAACACTTCGACCACACTATCTTGGAAGCCTTTTGCAATCTCTTCCGGAATGATTTCTTGTCCCCTCTGCTCCAAATTATGCTTATAATTGATGACTGCCGATTTTAAACCACTGAAACTGAAATCATACGTATCCTCCAACCATGCCCGTGGAAAATCGACGCCCTTTTCCGCTTCGTGAGCCATCCGGTCGATATGCGGTCCTCCCGGATAAGGCAAGTTCAACACCCGTGCCACCTTGTCATAGGCTTCACCTGCCGCATCATCACGGGTTTCTCCGATGACTTCAAAAGAACCGTGCCCTTTCATATAGACGAGCTCCGTATGCCCCCCAGACACTACAAGCGCCAGCAGAGGAAATTGCAACGGTTCCACCAGCGCACTTGCATATATATGCCCGGCAATATGATGCACACCAATGATCGGCAAACCGTGGGCAAAGGCAAAAGCTTTCGCGGCATTGATTCCTATGAGCAATGCGCCGACAAGACCCGGTCCCTCTGTCACCGCAACTGCATCCAAATCAGACGGAACCACATTCGCCTTTTCCAAAGCTTCTTCAATTACAATCGTGATTTGTTCAACATGGTGACGGGACGCAATCTCCGGTACGACCCCACCGAATCTTTTTTGACTTTCGATTTGTGAAGCGACTACGCTTGAGAGGATTTCATTCCCGTTGCGTATGACGCTTGCAGCCGTTTCATCACAGCTTGTTTCAATTGCTAAAATCAAGTTTTCCATTTATAATTTCACCCACATTACTAAAGCATCTTCATGGTTATCTGTATAGTATCCTTTTCGAATTCCGCCATCCTGGAATCCAAGTTTCCGATATAAATTTTGGGCAACTTCATTGGATACCCGTACTTCCAAACTCATCATTTCCGCATTATGTTCTTTCGCCACCCGCATCGCTTCTCTCATCAGCCCTTCACCAATACCTTGGCCTCTTGCTTTTTCGGTCACTGCCACATTGGTGATTTGGGCCGAATCAATGACAATCCACATGCCGCAATAGCCGACAATCGTTCCCGCCTCATCTTCTGCGACAATATAATAAGCATAAGGATTGACTCGCATTTCATAATGGAAGGAATCCAACGACCAGGGAATCGGAAACGATTCGACTTCGATTGCATGCACGGCCTCCACATCTTGCGGAGTCATTTTCCGATATCGAATCATCGTGACTGCCCCTTCTTTTGTTCCTTTATCCAATTTGCCTCTGCTTCGGCTAAACGGTGATATTGGGGAACAAAGGAATGGATCGCTTCTAATGGCGGTATCGGTTCTTTTTCAGCAAGTTCAATTAATTTTGATGCTCTCGGCAAATGGAGAGAAGGGGGTGCGAATTCAGCCAGTTCCCCTAACACGGCTTGGATGTCTTCCTTAAATTTTGTTGCATCCAAGCCAACAAACATAATCGGTCCATCATCTCTTTTTAACTGCTGCAACAGTTCCTCCAACGAACCGTGATGTTCCGGGATGATTGTGTTCAAATCCATACCGCTGTATGCTGCTGCATATACATTTTTTCTTCTTGCATCAAACAGCGCACAAATAGTGCCATTATACAATTCTGCATTGCTTGCAAGCACTTTTAAACTGGATACGCCAACTAAAGGTTTCTTTAAAGTCCATGCCAATGTTTTAGCAATGGTAACCCCTATCCGCAATCCGGTATACGAACCCGGTCCTTCCGAAACGGCGATGGCATCGACATCAGCCGGTTGTAAATTGGCTTTCCGAAAAACTTCTTCAATCGCTGGCATACAAGTGACAGAATGTGTCATATTCGAATTTTGCACAATTTCCGCCAACACTTGTCCATCCTTTGCAATGGCGACGGAAAGTGGTTTATTTGAAGTTTCTATCCCTAACCAAATCATTGAAATAACTCCTCACATAACCGTTCATACCGATTTCCAATCGGTCTAAATATAAACTTTCTTTTATTTTCATCCAATCGTTGAATTTCAATTTCCAATCGTTCTTCCGGCAAATGATCTTCTATTAAATGCGCCCATTCCACAACTGTAACCGCATCACCATAGAATATTTCTTCCCAGCCCAAATCTTCATCGCTGTTTTCCAACCGATAGACATCCAGGTGATTAAGCGGCAATCTTCCTTCATATTGTTTCATGATTGTAAATGTCGGACTGTTTACCGTTCTTGAAATGCCAAGCCCTTTTGCCAATGCTTGAACAAATGTGGTTTTTCCAGCCCCTAAATCTCCTTCGAAAGTAATATTATCTCCAGGCTCAAGTAAATTGGCCAGACGAATGGCTAATTGATTTGTTTCTTCTAATGAATGGACTTCCTTTTCATACATTTCCATCACATATCCTCTCACTTCACATCAACAATAGTTTATCTAAAAGGACTTCGATTCATCAACGAAAAGCAAAATAAAAACATCTCTCTATATAGTAACTCATTCATTTCCTTTCTAGAAATAAATTGTTTTCAATTTATAGAGAGATGTATTTCCATATCCGGTTTATAGAAAAAATTTGAAGAGAAAATGAATCATGCTCGCCACAATAATGAAAATTATCACAATGGTGTTTCTTTTTAACCGTCGCATATTTTCACCTCAAAAAGGGTTGTTATTATATATTTATTCTTTTCACCCTTTTCTGACATTAGATGGGGGGAGAGGGGAGGATTTTGAATATCTTACAGACTTTCAGTCCTCTGAACACTAATATTGCTATAACTTAAATTCTGCTTCTTCAAAAAATGAAAATGAATAAGACTTCCTGTCTTTGATAATGGTTACAAAGCATAAATATTTAAATGTTCAATTTTTTAATGCGACGTCCTACTCTCGCAGGGACCCCCCAACTACCATCGGCGCGAACTCCGAAGCACGTTGACCTTCCACTTTCGTCAAGTTTAGTGGTTGGTGTTTTATGGGACTGGAACACTCGTCTTTCTTTGTTTTCTTGTATCCTCTAAATATTAATATTAAATTAAATCGAATATTGTCTCCTTTTCTAGAAATGAACAGACTTTCTGTCTTATTTGTGTGGAATTTCAATGAAAAAACATTGACGACGTCCTACTCTCGCAGAGGGCCCCCAACTACCATCGGCGCGAACTCCGAAGCACGTTGACCGGCGAATCTCTGCGTCAGTTTCGGCGGTCCGGTGCTCACGTACCCGACGCTTGCGCTCCGGTTCCTCGCTTCCTTGATCTTCTTGGTCCCCGTGCTTCTCGTCTGCTTCTAATCGGTTTGCCGCTTCACTTTTTGGTTCCTGCTTCTGTATCGCGCCGAGCTGACCTCCGGTCTTTGGTAGTTGGGGGCTTATTTTGGGCAATAAAAAAACACCACTTTCGTGGTGTTTCTGCTTGCGAAGCGACGTCCTACTCTCGCAGGGGGAAGCCCCCAACTACCATCGGCGCTAAAGAGCTTAACTTCCGTGTTCGGTATGGGAACGGGTGTGACCTCTTTGCCATCGTCACTTCACCATATTTAGTTGAGAGGTTGTTCTCTCAAAACTGGATAACGGCATTGAAAGCTTTCTTTTGGTTAAGTCCTCGATCGATTAGTATCCGTCAGCTCCACACGTCACCGTGCTTCCACCTCGGACCTATCTACCTCATCGTCTTTGAGGGATCTTACTTGCTTATGCAATGGGAAATCTCA
>NZ_JBHSNQ010000022.1:0-6824 GCF_042655065.1 Ureibacillus suwonensis | reverse complement strand
AAGCTTCTCCTCCACTAGTACAACCTCCAATAAACTTAATAAACTAGTTTATTAGAAGTGTATTTGATAGTGAAAAAGTGTTCAATCCAAATGAGCGGAATCTGTTGATTTTATTTTATCGTTTACATATGCGCTATTTAAAGAAATAAAGGATTAACGCGCTTAAACTTGGTGAGTTTGTTACATGTGGTACAGTACGTCATAGCAGTAACAAGATATTATATCATTAGGAGGAATACGCGTTGAATCAAGAAATTAAGTTGCAACAGGAACAAAGAGGTTCTGTTTGGGAAGTGTTGAAAACAGCTACCCGGTTAGGATTGACTTCTTTCGGGGGGCCTATTGCTCATTTAGGATATTTTCGCGAGGAATATGTGAATCGGCGAAAATGGTTAGATGAAAAAACATATGCTGATTTGGTCGCGCTGTGTCAATTCTTACCGGGTCCGGCGAGCAGTCAGGTTGGAATGGGGATTGGATTTATGCGGGAAGGATGTACCGATTGAGCCAAAATGGGGTGTGAAAAAGAATAGTAAAGGAAAAAATACATTCTGGTTTGGTTATAAAGCCCATTTAGCTGTTTCGACGAAAAGTCAATATATCATCACTCGTTTGATGTCCTCAGGTAATTGAAGTGATTGTAAAGCTGCGATTCCATTATTGAAAAAACTTCATCACTTCGGAAACGGTCAATTTACAATCGCTATATTTGATGCTGGTTATGATGTTGAACCTATTTACCGTCAAGCCGTATCACAGTCCATGCGAGTCGTGATTCCTTACAACGTTCGCCGAGAAGGAGAATATATAGGATTCGATGAACATTTTCGTCCAACCTGTGTGCGTGAACATAGTTACCAATAGGACAGCTTTGACGCTAAGTACAATACATTAAAATTCACACGTCCAAAGGAATGTGCAACTTGCCCATTACGAGAAGTTTGCCAAAAAGTTTTCAAAATCAAATGTGATATAGATATCCGTAAATTTACCTATCCAGCACGTGGGACAGAACGATGGAAACTGCTTTATCAAGAACGTACAGCAGTCGAACGCGTTAACGCTTATTTAAAGGGATACTTTCAATTAAACAATGTCCGTCATCGTACAGGAAAGAAAGCAAAAATGCATTTCAATCTGGTGACGTTAATTTATAATACCTGCAAACTAGCTGTTGAAGAATCAATGCTTTATTACAGCAACAAAACCAAGTTGCATAATTTTAAAAAAAAAACAAGGTTTTTAGTATAGGGGTACTCTATACTTCAGAAAAACTATGATTTATGAAATTGATTCAATTAGTAGAAAAACTTCTTTCTAGACAATGGAAATATTATCCTTCGAACTATTATGCTTCAACTTATTTATTCCAAAGCTCTGAAACTTACTTTCTAAAAATTCCTCACCATATTTTTTCTTTACCTCTTTAGTAACAAAAATCAATAACTCTTTTTTAGATCTGGTTAAAGCAACATAAAGATAATTTAGCATTTTCTTTTTGTCTGCTTTTTCTTTAAAAAAGTATGGAGCTAAACTTGTAGTCAAAATAAAAATGCAATTATCACCTTCTAAACCTTTAATACTATCTATAGAGTTAACTAATATACCTTTTTGGTCGGATTTCTCCAGAATTAAATCGAATGAGAAGGCTAGTCTAGCTTTATCCTTATCTGACAAATTAATTGATAGGATTCTTTCTAGCCATGAAAAAATTATATAGTATTCTGATCTATATATTTTGTTTAAGACTTTTTTCTTTAATAAGTATGTAATTTTATCTATCTTATTTTCCATTAAATTTGTCTTAGCTATCAATGATTTAAGTTCATATTCTAAGTTTTCTTCGCCACTATTTTTGTCAGCTTTATTAGTAAAGAAACGTTCATTTTTATTATAAATATAAGTATAGTCCCATTTTTTAGAACGCAAAATTTCTTCTATATCTACCTGATCTTCATAACAATAATTTAGTAATCCAAGTGTTTCAGTCATAGGTTTTTGTTTCTCTTTATCAAATATATAAGAGTTAGAAAATAAAACATGAGAAACTGGACATCTATGATTTTCTGGCTTATATGTAACAGAATCAGGAAATGTATCTATTAAATCATTAAATGCAAATCGTCCGCGTAAATCTTGTTTTGGATCCCCAACTAAACAAAGATTAATTCCTTTTTCTTCTAGTACTTTAACTATTTCCAAAAAGTAATTGTCCATGTCCTGAGCTTCATCAACAAATACAGAATCTAAAAACCTTGTAATTATTGATAACACTTCTTCACGTTTTTTTTTCACATCTTTTTTATCATTTGACTTACCATATACTATCCATTTAGCTACCTCTGTAACTTTTTCAACATGAATAAATTTCTGTAAACCAAGTTCTTTAATTTTCATTGCCTTAAGTCGATTATCATGAGGAAGTTTAATTTGTGAAACTCTTGTAAATTGTTTCCCATAAAGTAAATGGTGATAAGGAAATATAAATTCCCTTAATAAAAAGGCATGTATAGTTTCAACCAGAATTCTTTTCGGAAGATGACCATTTAACTTTTTTATTTTATCCTCGATATGATTTTTAGCTGCATTAGTATATGTAACCACATATATTATTTTAGATTCAGTTTCATTGTATCTATCAAGTACCATCTGAGCCATTGAGCTTGTTTTTCCTGCTCCAGCACCGGCAACTATTATTTTCATTGTTTTTCACCGCTTTGCAAAAAATGTAGTACTCTACTAATATGCTGTGGTAGTTCTATTTCAGATAACTCTTCAATTCCAATATCTTTACAGAACTTCAGCATTGTTTCAGCTTTAGCACCTTGCCATTTCTCAGATAAAGATTTAGGTGTATCAATATTTGTCCATCCATGGAATTTTTCAAAGTATGCTTTTAATTTTTTGTAATTATCCCCAGTTGAAACTATTTCTGGTTCCAAAGTATATTGCTCGGTTGTAGTTACATACACATTTTTATATTTATTGTATTTTTCATGTTGTTCCTGAGCATTAGGTTGATTATCGAAATCTCTAATTATACCTAAACGATTTGTAGAATCTTCATTGACCTTTAACCAGATATCTATCATTTTAGTAAATCCTTTATGTAAAGATATAACTTCAATATCATGTAAAGAATTAGTTTGAGAATTGAGATAAGATCTTATAAAAATTTCTTCTGAAGGCCCCTCTACTAATACACAACGACGTGAAAAAAGGAATTTAATAAAATCTAAATTTGGTTTTTTAGCTAAATAATCTAATTGTTTATCTTTCAATTCTGATTTTAATGAAAAAGCCTTACCTTGAGACACTATACATACATTTTCTAATTTAAGTTTATTTAAAAACATGGTGCTATGAGTAGAAATAAAAACTTGCAATTGACTACTAGAGTTTACTAAGGAATTTAAATAACTGGCTAACATTAACTCATTACTGGTAGACAAATGAGCTTCTGGTTCCTCTATTGTTAATATATTTAAAGCCATGTCAGAACTTATTTCTAATGAATTCATCATGACAAATAGGTAAATTAAATTTCGATATCCTAAACCTTGTGTATTTAAATATTCATCACCATATCCGAGCTTCACATTATTTAACAGAGAACTCATACTAGGCATATTTGGAAGCAAAGAAATTTCATCAAAGAAATCCTTAGCATTTTCAAGTTCAGAGTTTTCTTGCCAATTGAAAACTCCTTCAATATTGCTAATCTCCTTTAATTCATCAAAAAACTTGCCATATGATTTCTCTATTTTAACTTTATCTTCATCGGATAATTTATTATGTAATAAATTTACCAACGACTTAGATCCAAGCCTGTTACTATTATTTGAGAAGTCATCTCTTTCTGCTGCTAAGGAATTATATTTAAAATTTGCAAGTTCATTATATGCAATTTGTTCTCCTGTCGTTGGAATCATAATAACGTATTTAAAAAACTCAATGGGCAATAAATTCATTTTTAAATTCTCAATTGAATCTGTTTCTTGTTTAAGAATGTTTTGGATATGAGTCAATAAATCTTTAGGATTTTCTATATAATATTTATAACATATAGAATATACTGGTTTCTCATCATCTAAAGAGTTAATCCATCTATGTACATAAAACTCATCAGCCCCATCTGGTTCAAAAGTAGCTTCTACCATTACAAAAGGAATAATATCCTCAAACTCATCCAAGTTTACATTACCATTTATTATAGTTTGAATATTTTCCTTAATAAAAGCGAAATATCTTTCCTTAGCTAAATTATTTATATCGTTCCACCCTAAATTCTTATTAATACTACCTACTTCATCGTTCATAAATGGTAATGTTATCGCTCTTAGTAAATTACTTTTTCCACTATTGTTATCACCTATAAAAACGACTACCCTATTTAATTCGATATTTACATCCGTTAAGTTTCGATAATTTTGTATTTTCAATTTGGAAATTTTCATGAATTACCTCTCCTAATACATTATTATAATTATGTAAGTTTCCCTTATTAAAAATTTTATTATTTTTCCACCAACACTTTTTAACCTAATTACAAATAACTCATACAGAAAGTCAAATTTATTTTTTTTCGGAATCTTCATAACAACTCATTCTAGCTTGAATGGAAATATATACCTGTTGACCTATCAAGAAAACCAGTACGACTGTTTCTCATTCTTTTATTGTTCTTACCAGTATGATTTATTTTTTTATTGAGCTTAAAAATGCTTTTAGTAACTAAAAATAGTTACCATGAACAACCCTTACGTGCTTTACATTTATTCTCTTATTTATCCACTTAATTTCTATCCGTCTCTAATATTGGTAAATATTAATCCTTACCATTAAATAATTCTCCTCATATTCAATTACAGAACTATAAGGTCCCAAAATACCAATACTTACTTGAACAAAATAAGTTATAAAAATCTTGCTTTTTTATGAGATATTATGGTAAAAAAGTAGTATTCATTTCGATATTGTGAAAAGATAGTATTGAATTTCCATGTGATATTAATACAACCAAAAATATTCTAGTTTTATCAGTATAACTAGATATAATTAATAAAATTATATTGAAATAAAGGATTGGGTATAATGACAAAAAGAGCGCTAATTGGATTAGGGCAGAGTGGATCAGCCATTGTAGAAGATATTATTTCAATGGAAATGTTAGAAAAAACAGAGTTTTTTTGCATTAATTCTTACAAAAATAACATAACATTTTCAAAAAACATTCCGAAAAAAAATTGGTTTATGTTCGATTTGGATAGTGGGTTTAGTCAAGAACCAAAAAGTTGTTTTGATTTCCTAGAACAAGAAAATGAACTTCGAGAAAAAATGATTAGTTGGGTTAAAAATATATTAGAAGAATTTGAGGAAGTATTATTAATTACTTTCTCTCCTTCTGGTACAGGACTAGGAACTTTGAGTACAATTCTTAATTCCAACATCAGGATCGCCAAAAAAGCTATTGTAATAGAAAATTCAGATTCAAGTTTTTACCAAGAAAAATTTCACGAAAATCGAAAGTGGATTGAAGGTATTTCATCTGAATTTGACACATTAACTTTTATTTCCTTTGATGCAGAAAAAGAATTAAAGATTAAGGAGAAACTTGGATATAAATTAGATTTCGCTAACATGAGATACACTTTAATAAACGAACTGGTAAACAATAAAAACCATAATTTTAATTAATGCAAATAATGCGAAATAATTACGGTGTAAAGTTATTGTCTTATACCGTCTAGTACAGACATGTTGAACGTGATGATTATTACGAAAATAATTCTAAAATGGAAAATATTACAGAAATAGTATTATCAAAACATCGAAATGGACCAATTGGAAATGTAAAATTAGATTTTGTTAAAGAATATGGTAAATTTTTAGATTTTTATCATGGAACAATTTAAATAGAGTAAATATTAGTTTAATCACAGTAAATAACTCATATTTTTAGGATATTTTATAAATAGCTTTCATTTCTTCCTAGGTATGGTTTAAGACAATTTTTATAAAAATAATGATAAGAGTGCGATATTGGCTATTTTGCACTCTTGTCATTAACTGTTTCCCTCCATACAAACTCAAATGCATTTCGTCACTAAATACAGGAATTTGAAAAAAGATTCTCTATTTATTCCCTAATCATCCCTTGATTGTCTAAGGAGGGACACAGCAGAATAAATTGATATTAAAACCATTAGTTTAGCTTTTCACCTTTTCTAATACTATTATAGACCTTTATTCGAATATTTGGCTAAGAAATTTGAATCATTTCTAATTCATATGAATACTAATTTTCACTTATTACCGTGTTTTGTTTAAAAATAAAATATTTTATTATTATTCGAGTTAATTTCATAATTCTCACCCCTTGATTTTCAAGGGATTCAAGACAATAAAAAATGGGTACCTCCCCAAATTTCGTTATAATGGTAGGTAACCAAACAAACCATACGAAAGAGGTGAGTACCCTATGACTATGGTAAAACAAATTTCTCTTTTTGACATCCATCAATTATTAGAAATGGAAAGTTCCCATCGTTATGATGCCATTTTTAGTGTGATCGACATTCAGCCTATATTTCAATTGTTTTCTAAAAAGACATTGAAAGGTGCACCACGTGAATTGAATGATGGTGCAATGATTCAATCGCTGATTATTCGTATTGTCGAACGTATTCCAACTATCAAGGATTTAGTCAAACGTTTGGTCCATGATCCTTTATTTCGTTTCGACTGTGGATTCCTTGTGTCTGATGTCGTACCATCTGAAAGCTCTTATTCACGCATGATTCAAGTCATTAGTGAATCAGATG
>NZ_JBHSNQ010000021.1:0-543 GCF_042655065.1 Ureibacillus suwonensis | reverse complement strand
TTTTACTTAACATGTGTTTTCAGCACCTGAACCACTTCGTTGAAAAGGAGTGGATTGAAACCTTCTTTTACTTCGATGGAAAATTCCCCAATGTTAACGATGAGCGGGGAGTTTTTTTCATCCAACGGATGGGATACTTCAACAGTTAGCCATTGAGGGGAAGTCCGTGAAGTTTCAGTTGTCTCTAACTCTAGTCTTTTCATCCATTTATACATACTTTGATGACCTACTTGATTTTGTTTGCACCAAGCTTTTACACTTGACTCTCCACTAGATCGATAAGATTCAATTCGTTGTTGCCACAATTGTTTTCGTTCATCTGGGGACATAAAAATAAAAACCTCCTAACTTTTGATGTTGATCTCATTATCACAAAACATCAAAAGGGTTAGAAGGTGTGGGATATTTGGCGCTTACTCTTTTTCGTATTATGATGAACTTTATAGTTTCCTGTTCTTTTCAACCAAGCGTGGCACGATTGATTCCAATCTGAAAGATGATCGAATACTCGATTTTTGCTAAAATTATTTTTTACAAATTTCA
>NZ_JBHSNQ010000020.1:0-2977 GCF_042655065.1 Ureibacillus suwonensis | reverse complement strand
AAAATGGCTCGAGTATGATCCTTATTTTGCTTCCTATCTAACCTCTTACCTCTACTTCGGGTACCAACTTAGTATCAGCAGGAACCAACTTTTGAAGTTGGGGAAAGAGAAAGTTACGGGAAGATAGAATACAATTAAGCAAATTCTATGAAGTCACCATATATCTCTATTAACTTTTGTTTATCCTGATCATCTAATATTGGTGTAGCAATATAAAGAAGTTGTTTTGCTCTACTACATCCCACGTAAAATATGCGAGTAGACTCATTAGCAGAATCAATATCAGGTGATACTAAATCGTTTTTATCTTCTAAATATAAAAGTACAGATTGAAATTCAGCTCCTTTAACACTATGTATCGTTCTGTATACATCCTTTTTTATTTCACTTAACTTTACAGTATTTATAAGTAAATCCACTTTAGTTTCTACTGCAAAGTCCTTAAGTGGACTTCTTACTATCTTCGATAAATGTAATTTCTTAAATTTCAAATAATCACATAATTTATTATAAAAATCCCTTAATGAAATATTACTGTCATTTTGAAGTTGTGTTGAAAGAAATTCTAAAATATTTAATGCTAAACCCTTAACATGAGATTTTTCATAGTAACTATCCTTAAAAGGAGGAATGAGTTTACCATTTTTCCTAACTATTAATGCACTTGCAATTTCATTTACTGCTAAATCAAAAAAGCCCTCTAAATAATATCTAAATCCTTTTAATATTTTCATTAGGAACGTACATCTATCTGCATCTAATTCCTTAAAACTCTCCCAAATATCATTAGTTTCTATAGATGTCTTCATAAGATTAACATGTTCATTTTTATAAGCGATTATTGAAAAATCATCATTTAAATTTAATTCGTTTCTTTTCAAGTTAAATGATTCAATAATAAGATTAATTGGACTTTCATCAGTATATTGGTAAATATAAATATAATTATCTAACTCTTTTTTAATACATTCTTGTTCAATCGTATCATTTCTAATTGCGTTTAAAAAATTTACAATTTTATTACCACAACGTCTATTATCTCTAATCATATAATTATGTTGTCCTGACAAATTAAAATCTATAAAAGCTTGCCTTTTTGCCCCTTGAAATTTGAAAATTGATTGTGCTGAATCTCCAACAGTTCCTACTATACTACCAGCTTCAAATATAATCTTAATAATTTCAGTCTGAACATCATTTGTATCCTGAAATTCATCTAATACAATATATGTAAAAACACTCGATAGCGCAGTTGCAATCCTTGGATACTCTTTTAATAATTTATAAGATAAATAAAGAACGTCATCATGATGAATAATGCCTCTTTTCCAACAATACTTTTTATATTTTATGAAATCTTCTGTTCGAATTGATGCTCCTCCACTATAGTTCCTACTAATTAGAGAAAAATCCCCATTTTCGAATTTCCATTGTAGACTTGAAAGTTTATTTCGAATTTTATTAGATGTATCTTTACTCCAATTCAAATAATTTAGGGTTCCTTGTTTATTGGATTTACCTTTATTCAAAATGCATTCAGCAGTAACTATACAGTGATATTTCGAGAACATGGAGTATCGTTTAAGCGTTTATGGATGAAAGAAGTGCTTTCGTATGAAGATATTGAGCAAATCCGTTATGTCAAAACCAGAGCTAAGATGGGATATGCCTATACAATTGAAGTAAAACGGAAAGATAAATGGAGTTCCATCTACTTTTCTACTACGTTTTTAAAGAATGCGAAAGAACGGGAACGTTTTAAAAGAGCTTGGAGAAAACACACCAATATGAATTTTAAGCACCGAAAGGGTTATTTTCTTTATTAATGTGGATAGGAAGTTGGCAATAAAAAAGGGACATTTATTTTATGCCCCTTAACTATTCTTCTTTATTATGAAGATATTGAAATTGTTCTTCTTTTGAATTTACCTTTATGAGATCGGCTTCTACTTCGTTGCCATTTGCGTATTTAATGGTCATGGTTTCATCTGAATCAAAATCGCTGATATAGTACCCTGCGTATTCAGGTTGGTCATGCAATTCCCAATACGTTCCATTCTCATAATACAAAAGAGTTAAGAGCTTATCTTGATTGAAATAGGTAGCAGAATCAAATTGTAGGTCTTTGTTGAAGTGTACTTTCACATGATCTCCTGATTCTGCATAGCGAAATGGAGTGGCTTTTTCATCAAATGCTATCTTAATAACTTTTGTCCTTCCATCGAATTCACTATAGTAGAGATTGCTATTTTGTAGCAAGTCAATCAGATGGTCATAGGTAAGGTCTTTTTGAATGTCTATGTAGAGCTGTTGCAATTCATCGTATTCGATAGAAACTTCCAGTTCTTTTTCCACTTTTTCTTCCTGCTTCTGCTCTTCTGTTTTCTGCGACTCTTCTGATTGCTGTTCAGTTTCTTTTGGTTGAGATTGGTCTGTTTCTTCCATTCCACATGCAGTAATAAACAGTAAAGATAATAAGCACAGTATTAAAGATTTTATCTTCAAAAAAGCACAACCCCTTTCGAGAATTATATTTTAATTTTTCTATTTACAATTATAACAAAACACTTTACAGAAAGGAGTTTTTAAAATGAATGAACAACCTATACAAGAAAAGAAGTCTAAATCTAAAATTCTATCATTAGTTATTTTGGGTAATCGGATTATACGGTTGAAAACCATTAATTTATAATATTTGTTCATGTATATAAAAAACGGATTATTGAGTTGAAGACTACCATAACAGGTGGTCTTTTTTAATACACAAATAAATTTATAAATATTTATACTTACATGGTTGAAAATGTGTTTAGAAACATTTATTATAAGTGTCAAGGAGGTGATTTACTTATTGGCTCGTAAAACATTTACCACCACAATAGAAGAAGACTTACAAAAAGCCTTCAAGGAAACTTGTGCCGAAAAAGGCGAAAAGATGAATGATGTTATCGAAGCCTTTATGCAAGGCTACATCAAC
>NZ_JBHSNQ010000019.1:0-581 GCF_042655065.1 Ureibacillus suwonensis | reverse complement strand
TGACCTTTCGGTGATTGCCTTCCTTTGCTTTTGTGCATGATGAACGAAATGGACATCCTGAACAGTTTTCACATTCATAGATTTTCAATTCTCGTTTGAAACCAGTCTTATCTGTACGTACAGAACGGGTTACTCGCTGCTGATTTGGACAAATGTAGGTATCACTTTCTTCGTCGTACGTCCAATTGTCTGGATGAAATGGATTTTGTTTATATTTCTTCTTTTGTTCTTTCTCATACATGGTATATGGAATGAGTGCCTCACATTTTCGATTCGAAAGGATGTCTTCATAGTTTTGTTCACTACCATAACCAGCATCTGCGACAATATACTTTGGCAACGGAAAATAATCCTTTTCTATCTTATTCAAGAACGGAATTAATGTACGTGTATCAGTAGGATTTGGAAAAATGCCATAAGCCAGTGCGTATTAACCTTCTGTTGCGATTTGTAAGTTGTATCCAGCCTTCAATTGACCGTTTTTCATATAGTCGTCTTTCATTCGCATGAACGTCGCATCTAAGTCTGTTTTGGAATAACTATTCCGTTCACCCAAGATTTCGAAGTCTTTTTGATACTTT
>NZ_JBHSNQ010000018.1:0-44747 GCF_042655065.1 Ureibacillus suwonensis | reverse complement strand
GAAACTTTTGGGATGACATTGCACAGTGGCCACCAGTTACACTTGGAGCAGACATTTCAACTTTAGTGAGAGCGATGGAAGAGGGAGAGTTTTAACCCTCTTTCAACTCACTAATCCGATTACCCTATTTTTTATTCTATTTTGAATAAGACGGACGTGAAAAATAAGAAGATTAAACGTTTATGGATTAATTCGCTAGAAGTAGAAGAAGTAAGAAAAGGTTTTAATAGCTTATTGGATAATTCAAAAGACTTATTGATGTATGAAGAAGCAAAGGCTCGTCAAATCAGTGATTGGCTCGTTGGGATGAACGCCAGTCAATTATATAGCTTGTTAATGCATGAAAAAGGTGTGAATATGACGTTGTCGGTTGGGCGTGTTCAGAGCCCTTTATGTTATCTCATTTATCAGCGCCAAAAGGAAATCGAACAGTTTGTTTCGAAACCATTTTTTGAACTAGTTGGTGAGTTTAAAACAGCAAACGGTATGTATATGGGGAAAGCTAAAAACATTCGAACGGATACGATTGAACCATTACAATCATTTGTTGAGGACAACGGTTGTTTACTTGATTCAGAAATAAGTGGTATGGTTGTCTCTGTTGAGAAGAAAGAAAAACGTGTAAAATCTCCTAAATTGCATTCGTTATCAACGTTACAAACGGTTGCCAATAAAAAGTGGAAGTATAGTCCTGCAAAAGTATTAGAAGTGATGCAATCTTTATATGAGAAGAAATTAGTTACTTATCCACGTACCGACTCCAATTATATTACGGAAAATGAATTTTTGTATTTAGTTGAGAATCTCGAACGATATAAAGAGTTGTTAAACGTTACGTTTGAAGTAAATTTAAAAGTTAATAAACGCTATGTCGATAATTCGAAAGTACAGGAGCATTATGCAATTATTCCAACGAAAACTATACCGTCTGATACGAATCTGAACGGTCTGACAACAGAAGAAAAATCGATTTATGAAGAAATCGTACTTACAACACTTGCGATGTTTCATCGAGATTATGTTTATGAAGAAACGAAAATACTTACTTCTGTAAATGATATTGAATTTGAAAGTATTGGGAAAGTTGAAATTGATAAAGGGTGGAAACTGTTATTTACAAAATCAGTGGAAGGTATCGAGAAAAAAGAAGACGATCCCGTACTTCCTGTTGTAGTTGTTGATGAAAAGGTAACAAGTTTGTTACATTCAAAGGAAGCTTGTACCAGCCCACCTAAACCATATACAGAAGGGGGCTTAATTAATTTAATGAAAACCTCGGGGAAAATGGTAGAAGATGAAGAAGATTCTGCAATTTTGAAAGAAATTGAAGGAATTGGAACAGAAGCTACTCGTGCAAGCATTATCGAAACAGTTAAAAAGAATGGCTATATTGATATCAACAAGAACATAGTTTCGATTACGAAAAAGGGTGAGCTTCTTTGTGAAGCCATCCATAACACCATGCTTGCAAGTCCTGCAATGACAGCAAAGTGGGAAAGTTACTTGAAAAAGATTGGTGAAGGAAGCGGTACAAAAGAGGTCTTCGTTGCACAGACGAAAAGGTTTATATCGGATTTGTTAGAAACCGCACCAGCTGCAATGCAAGAAATCGAAACGGTATCATTTGCTCAAGAACAACAGACTGATCACTTTGGTAGCTGTCCGTCTTGTCGAAAAGGAACGATGATAGATCGAAAGACATTTATCGGTTGTAGCAATTATCGTAACGGTTGTAAGTTTACGATCAATCGAACGATTTTAGGGAAAAAGTTAACAGACAAGCAGGTCACAGATTTATTGGAAAAAGGAACTACATCCATGATTAAAGGGTTTACATCAAAAGCAGGAAAGTCGTTTGATGCAAAATTAACGATTACCGATGGGAAAGTTTCATTTGTGTTCGAAATGTAGGTTTGAAATAAAGTCATACCGGTTCCTCCTTGTATTGAAGTGATCGCTAATAGTTAGACACGGTCATTTTCCCCATAGAAAAACTGCACCTCCAATGTTAGATAGTGACTAATAATTGGGGTGCAGTTCAATCCGCTTTACTGTGGGATTTTGTGTTGATGGTGAATAATCTAGGTTAGAATCTAAACTGATTTAAGAATAAAAGCTCTACTAGCAAAAAAGAAATAATTAATATCCCTACTGAGAATAGGGTAATAGTTAAAATTTTATAATTATTACTATTAGGTTTACTTTCTGCTAGTATTGATTCAATGTATTTAATTTTGAAGTAATAACTTAATATAAATAATATAGATATGATTAACCAAACTAATAGTCCCATATTACACCTTTATCATTATAATTAATTTTAATCACCAACTTAATACAGCGTAGGAGTTTAAAGTTGTATTTCTAAGCACAGGAGTAACAGCTAGACCTACTGACGGGTAAACTGTAAAAGATGGTGATAATGAGATTGTGTAATGACCATATCTCACAAGTACATTAAATAAACCTTGTGATTTCTTAGTATAAAGGTATTGCCCAACATATCCCTTGTGCTCTGTAAAACCAATTCCACTCTTTAAATTAAATCTAAACCCTACTCCTGATAAAGATGCAACTTTATCAGGTTGTGTAGCTGATTTACCAGTTTGCCATCCGAATGCACTGTATGGACCATCCCTATATAAATATTTGGCTTCATATTGTGCAATATCCCCTCTACTACTTATTGGAAACGATAGCTCTGCAGACTCCGGCCAACCAATAGAAAGTGCATCAGTCCATCTACTTGGAGGACTTTTAAGCCAATTAAAATTACCGTACACATACAGTTTCTTTTGACCAGCTCTGTCACTTTTGACTTCAAATGCAGCTGCGCCTACAGTAATGTCTGTATCTTTTTTGACTAATGGCGAAATCTTATTTAATTCATTATTTTGATCTAAAACTAAATGTTCTTGATTAAAATAGATTTTTTTTGCATTATTATTTATTAATTGATGTAGAACTTCTACAGGAAATTCGTTAATTTCACTATCAGTAAGACCTACATCAAAATCGTAATTTCCTCATCTTTTAGTAAATCAATAGTTTTACTTTCATTAGCGTTTGCCATTAAAGCATTAGAAAATAAGAAAATGGAAAAGAAAAACAGGAAGCTTTTTAGTCTCAAGGTAATTCCCCCTTTTAGTTTCAATACTATTGAAATAATTAATAGTAATTCCTATAACATAAGAATTGTTGATTAACCAGTTAGTAATAGACCAAGAACTTAACAATAATTAAATCTATCATATCCACACCTCCTTTTTTGTATATATTACCATATATTAGGATTAAATGGAAATTACATTTTATAACGTCTGCTTAAAATAAAAATCAAAAAAGGAAACCAACGAAAAAGGTATGTTATTTTTGTAAACGTCAAACCAATGATATGAGAACTTACAAAGATGAGTATAATCAGACAATCAAAGTTTGCCCATTATGTGTTGAGTATGCCGAGAGAAGATTGTATATAAAACCGTGACAAATACTACATAGCAATGTGGTGTACATAGGTAATGAATGAAGTGGCCTTTGATGCCCCTTTGTTCTAGTCGAGTAAGTAATTGTTCAAGTGGCTTAGAAAAGCAAATATATTATCATGGCAATAATGGGGTATTTTCAGTTTTTATCAACTTGTAAAATATGAAGGACATTTTGATAGGCTTATTCTTAAATTGAAGCAGAACCAAATGTAAAGCAGATTGCAGATTATAAAGAACAATCACCCCATTAAAAGTGGGGGTAAGGGGGGAAAAGTCATAACACTTTTACTTGAATCAATTTCATAAATCATAGTATTTCTGAAGTATAGAGTACCCCACTACCGTCGCATAAAGGATGTCTGAATTTTCAGTTTTATTTTTTTCTGGACTTTAGAGATAAAACGAAAACACCTAAGCGAGGGTAGTAAACATCCATTTTTTTACTATAACCTATGACTTGTGTAACAACGACTGACAAACCTTTATGGGACGCCGTTTCCTTCGATTTTTCGTAACCAAATGTGAGCGGATTTCCACAAAGAAGCCTTCAAATAGCGACTAATTTGTAAGTAACTGCGTTCGCTATTCGTGTTCAACTGAGCTAAAACATTCAGACAGTACACTATCATGGCTACGTACACTTGATGATGTACAGCTTGTTCACTGTGACCAAAAAACTTTTTAATGTTCAGATGTTGTTTCATCCATTTGAAAAAAAGTTCGATTGCCCAACGTGATTGGTAGATTTCTGCAATTTCATCTGCGTCAATGTCAAACCGATTTGTCAGTAAATGAAGCTCATTTCCTTTTGTATCTTGCAATTTGAGTAAGCGAAACACGTTTTCAGAACGATTTTGTGGTGTTCCAATGACAACCATTTCATCAGAGAATACGGGTGAATCTTCTGGTAACGAAAAGGATTCTAACACTCGGACAACAGCGTTTTTACGCAAACGGGTCACAAAGAAATAGCCATCTTCCGTCATTTGATCAAAGCGCCTATAATCCAAGTAACCACGATCAAACACGTACATGCATTCTTTGTCATCCACGAATACTTCTAGTTGACCACGATCATGTTCGTTGGCATTCGTGAGTACGGCTTTATCTGGATAGGAGAGTCCTTTTTCCATAAAAACAAGTCGTAAGTGAAGCTTTACTCCTGATTTTGTTTTTCGAAACTCTGCCCACTTATGATTGGTCAAATTAAGCGGTAATGTACTCGAATCAATGATTTTCAAAGGCGTTGTCACTTTTCTTCTTGTTTGGAAATTGGTTTTCCGATGAATTTGTGCCACTAAATCGAGAAAAATCGTTTGAAAGAACTCAGTTGGGATGGTATTGATTCGTCTCCCTAACTGTGAAAAACTAATCGATTCCAATCCCGTTGCTCGTTGTAATTCTTCTAAAAAGACAGCGTCACTCAACGCCCGTAAATTCTCGGTTTCATGGAGTTGGGCATACAAAAGCAGTTTCATAAATGAAGCCATATAAAGCTTCTTGGTATAGTGATTTAATTGATGTGTTTTCACTAGGTCGTCAAATAATGGACGATGAATCGGTGAAAACCATTGTTCAAATGATGTTTTTCGTGTAAACTTATCTATGGTTTTGTCCTTTGTATTGGATTTGGATGGTTTACTACCACCCAACCATTATAAAGGATTTTTTTGTGTTTAGATTATATTTCAGAAAATTCGGTTTATTTGAAGGTGTTAAATTATTTTAATGCGACGCTAGTGATAAAAATTCCAATCAAAAAAAACTCCCGAAGTGACGCAAAGGGCCTTTCAGGAATGGCGGATTCAGTTATTATTTCATTAGAAATCGTTCTTGATTGAACGTAAATGGTTGAGGTCCAAAAATCCAATACGTTGAGGGCTTTTGGGAGGTGAGATGTTCCATCCTCATTTCAATTGGATTCAATCTTATCAAAAATGGAAAAAAATGATAAAAATGTAATTATCTAAAAAATGGAGGTACAACATGAAGAAACTTATATTCGCAGCATTATTATTATTGATCGCCCTTCTTACAGCGTGCAATGCAGATGAGGAGGGCAAGGCAAACGAGGCTCAACAGCAGGAAAAGGAAACGGATAGCGAAGGCATCAATGTCGACAAAGGGTTATTCAATGTGGAAGTGACATTGCCGGCCAGCTTCTTTGAAGGCGGGGATATTGATCAGTCTATTGCGGAAGCGGAAAAAGAAGGGATCGAAGTGACGAAGAATGAGGACGGATCCCTTACTTACAAAATGTCGAAAACAAAGCATAAGGAAATGATGTCCGAGATGAAAACATCCTTGCTCGAAACAATCGAGGATTTGAAAAATGGCGAAGATTTTGCATCGATCAAAGATGTTGAATACAACAAGGATTTCTCTGAATTTACGTTATGGGTGGACAGAAATGAATATGAAAACAGTTTCGATGGATTCGCCGTTTTTGGATTGGGTCTATCGGGCGCAATGTATCAGCTGTTTGACGGCGCCGATCCGGAAAACTATAATGTCAGACTCGTTGTGAAAGATGAGGCGACCAAAGAAATCATCGGCGAAGCGAATTATCCGAAAGATTTGGAGAAAATGGAAGAGTAATAAATAGGAGGTTATGACGATGAAAAAATTCTTTTATCCTATTGCAATTTTCATGTTATTCCTTTCATTGATGGCATGCGGTGAAACGACGGAGGAAAAATTGGACGGAGGTGTAGAGAAAACGGAAACCGAACAACCGGCGGAAGAAACACAAGCGGATGAGGCGTCGGAAAATGAAAACGACATGAATCAAGTGATTGTCGATAATGATAACGTGAAAGTGACACTTGTGAAAATTGTAAAGAAAGAAGATTCGATTTGGGGCAGATCGGTAGAAGTGGTTTTCGATGTTCAAAACAAACGGCAAGAATCCATTGAAGTGCAGGCACGGAGCGTTTCTGTGGACGGACGCATGGTGGATGAGACGTTATTGGTCATGAGCCAAGAGGTGGCACCGGGCAAATCGGCCACTGCCAAGTTGAAAATCGAGGAACTGGATGGATATGAATTCCCGGAATTTAAAGAAAACTTGGAAATGACCTTGCATATTTTCTCTTGGGATAATATGGATTATCAAGAAAATCATCCGGTCAAAGTGACATTTTAAAAGTAAGCCGCTCGAGATGAACAACAAGTCCTTATTGATGGAAAACAACCTTGTAATGATTCGTATAGTTGGAATGCCAATTAGTCTGTCAATTGGTATTTCTTATTTATTGGTTGGATAGCATTGATGATTATGTGTCAAAATCAAAGATATATATTTTTGTTAGCATTTTTTTATCAACCCGATATTAGTAAATTCACAATAGTATATTCGTTTAAACAGTACTGTATAACCATTTCTTAAAAGACGGGCTAAACATCTGCAGTTAACTATTCTTTCATCAATAATTTAAGTGCCAACATCATAAATATTCGGATTTTGGCACTTTTTCATGTACGGCCGGCACCGGTGTAATCTCCGGGGTGCAAGTTCCGAACAGTACTTCTCCAATTTCCATCCCTGTTTCCAATCCTTCTTCTCTCCACATCTCTACTAATGTCACAACTAATTCACTCCCTTTTTCCGTTTCTATGTATTCAATCACTATGCCTTTCCGATTCGACAACAATGGATGATATTGCGTACAATAAAATGTACTGAAATTGTGATGTCAATTTATTGAAACATTTATAAAACAAACCAATGATTGTTTATAATGGAATTAAGAATGAATGGAAAAGCGGTGGTTTAATGAAGTATAAAAGACTTCTAACGATTGTTGAATATTTATGGAAATATTCTTCCAAACAACATCCGAAGTCGATTGAAGATATTTTGCAATATTTGGAGATGCATCAAATAGAAGGCGGATTAAAAGCGGTTCGAAATGATTTGAAGTTTTTGACTTCCGGGGAATCATTCATCAAGGTAGAAGCTGCCCAAAGCGGAAGGAACCAGTACATCGATTACTGGATCGAGGACCGATTTTTCGAAATCCATGAGCTGCGCTATATGATGGATGCCATTTCTTCGGCCCGTTTCATTTCCGTGAAGGAAACACAGCAAATCATCGAAAAGTTGAAAGCCTTCGTTTCCGAAAATGAAGCGGTCTTATTGGAGAACCAGTTGGTCCATACCTTTGCGAAAATCGATAGTCCGCAATTTGCCAATACCGTTCAAAGCATCCACCAGGCCATTGCCGAAAAGCGGGTCATTCAGTTCCAATATGGAAGATACTCCGCCGAGAAGGAATTTGTGCTATCCGGAAGCCCGGATCCCAAAACCTACCTCATCCATCCATATGGGATTATTTGGAATGAGGAGATGTATTATTTGATTGGATATAACACGATAAAGGAAGGTATCCACCATTATCGGATTGACCGGATCAGGGATATCCGCATGCTGGAACAGAAATTTGCCGTGCAGCCGGGCTTTGATATCAACAAGTATCGCAATCTGTTGTTTTTCATGTTTGGCGGGGAAGAGTCATCCATTGAAGTGATTTTTAAAAATAATTTGGCTCCCGCCGTGATTGACCGCTTTGGCCTCCATGCCGACATCAAAAGGGTGGATGACGAGCATTTCAGATTAATCACAAGAGCCATTATCAGCAAAGGACTGGTACGCTGGCTACTTTCGTGGGGCGCCGATGCGAAAGTGGTGCATCCAAAGCGGCTGGTGGAAGAGATGGAGAAGGAAGCGGAGAGGTTATATAAACAATATCTTGGGGAGAGAGATTGATCCTCAAATTAAATAGAAAGTATTTCACGAACAACAATGGATGTGTTTTAATGGCTGTATATGAATTTTATTCTATCATTGAAAATAGTAAAGAAGATAACTGTTATATCGTTAATTTTCCATACACTTGAGGCTGCTTTACTTATGGAGACACATTACTTGAAGCGGTAGAGATGGTAGAGGAAGCATTGATACTTATGCGAACTTGTATGGAAGATGATGGAGATGACATTCCTCCTGCTTCTCCTACAGAAAAGCTAATTGAACAATTACCTAAAGGAGCAGTCTTGTGAATTTTGTTGTCGATACCGACAAATATAGAAAGATGGATTGATCTAGGGGACAATAGTTACTATCTAAAAACTGAGGTCGAAAGATTCTGTTTATCTTACAGGAGATATTACTATTTTATCGACATAATTCTCAAGATTTTTCGGTTTTTATTTTAGTATAATATGACTATATTGATATAAAAGAAGTTTATTATGTCCCAACATGTTGAATTGTTGGACATTTTCATAAAGGAGTTCAGATCGAAAGATGTCGAGAGGAATTATTGATAATAAACAAAGTGGATTAGTGGGGGATGTATTAAAAGAATATATTGCAAAGGGCAGTAAGTTATCTGTTGCTGCTGCACAATTTACTTTATATGCTTTTGTCGAATTAAAGAAAGAGCTTTTTCAATTAGAGGAGTTTCGCTTTATTTTCACAGAGCCTGCTTTTGTACAAGGCGGCAACTTATTAAAGGAACAAATGGAAAAAAAAGAAGCTTTGTTGTATGGGGTTGAAGAAGAACAAAAATATAAAGTAGAGTTAAACCAAGCCTATATCGCTAAAGAATTTGCAAAATGGTTGAAACAAAAAGCACAAATCAAGTCAGTTACTAATCAGCGAATTCAAGGCGGACTATATCATGTCGAAAACAAAGACGGAACGCAAATCGGCCTTGTCGGTGGAGCACCATTCTCAAGTCCGGGATTAGGCTACAGCAACTCATCCAATATATACATTAACAATATTGTAGATGATACGGAATCAAATACACAACTCCTTCGCAATTTCGAGGCGATTTGGCAAAATGAGTATGCATTACAAGATGTGAAAGAACAAATATTACGGCGTTTAGAAGTGTTATATAAAGAAAATTCGCCGGAGTTTATTTACTTTGTTACACTCTACAATCTTTTCAAAGATTTTTTACAAGATACGAAAGATTACGAGGCGTTACAAACGAGAACAGGGTTTGAAAATACGCTGATTTGGAATAAACTTTATGATTTTCAGCGCGATGGTGTGATTGGTGCCATCAACAAAATCGAAACGTACGGCGGCTGCATTATTGCCGATAGCGTCGGTTTAGGAAAAACGTTTGAAGCGTTAGCGGTCATTAAATATTATGAATTGCGCAATCATCGTGTTCTTGTACTAGCACCGAAAAAATTGAGAGAAAACTGGGCGATTTACCGTTTAAACGATAAACGAAATATCGTAGCCGAAGACCGTTTTTCTTATGATTTGTTGAACCATACTGATTTATCTCGGGAACGTGGCTATAGCGGAGACATTAACCTCGAACATGTAAACTGGGGGAACTACGATTTAGTTGTCATCGACGAATCTCATAATTTCCGCAATAACGATCCGCGCAACGACCGCGTCACAAGATATTCAAGACTAATGAACGATATTATTAAAGCGGGGGTAAAAACGAAAGTGTTGATGCTTTCCGCTACTCCGGTTAACAATAAGCTCGACGATTTAAAAAACCAAATAGCTTTTATTACAGAAGGAAATGACAAAGCGTTAGCGGAAATGGCAAACATTAAAAGCATCAGCCAAACGATTCGTTTGGCGCAATCACAGTTTAACAAATGGAGCAACTTGCCTGAAGAAAAACGGACAACCGAACGATTGCTGGAAATGTTAAGCTGGGATTATTTCACACTTCTTGATTCGCTAACGATTGCTCGCTCTCGTCGGCATATTGAAAAATATTATAATGTGAAAGATATCGGTCAATTTCCAATGCGTTTAAAGCCAATCAATATAAAGGAAACGATTGATGAAAAAGATGAGTTTCCAGCACTTGAAAAAATTAATAACGAAATATTGCGTTTACGATTAGCGGTGTATTCGCCGATGCAATATATTTTGCCGCACATGAAAGACGTCTATAGCGAAAAATACGATACGAAAGTCGCCAATGGAAGAATTTTTAGACAAACAGACCGCGAAAATAGCCTTGTACATTTGATGAAATCGAATTTATTAAAACGTTTAGAAAGCAGCATTCATTCGTTTTCTCTAACATTACAAAATATTATTCATAATATTGATTCACTAATTGATAAAATTGATAACTATAATCCAGGAAATGAAACGATCGGAGACATTACAGATATTGATATTGAAGACCCAGAATTAGAAGATGCGCTCATTGGATCCAAAGTAAAAATATTAATGAAAGACATGGATCTCATTCGCTGGAAGCAAGATTTGCTGTATGACCGCGAGATTTTAGCAAAGCTGCTCGTACAGGCAAAAAAGGTTACACCTGAGCGTGATAAAAAATTATTGGCATTGAAAAAAGTGATTAAAAATAAAATCGAAAATCCAATTAATGGCCAAAATAAAAAACTATTAATTTTTACCGCGTTTGCTGATACGGCAAAATATTTATATGAGAACTTACATCAGTGGATTTTACAAAATTTCGGGCTGCACTCTGCCGTTGTCACAGGTTCTGATCATCCAAAGACAACATTGAAGTTCAAAAAAGTGGATTTCAATAGTGTGTTAACGAACTTTTCACCCATTTCTAAAGAGAGAGCGAAAGTCATGCCGAATATGACGGAAGAGATTGATATTCTCATTGCAACCGACTGTATTTCTGAAGGGCAAAACTTGCAAGATTGCGATTATCTTGTCAATTATGATATCCACTGGAACCCAGTGCGTATCATTCAACGATTTGGACGTATTGACCGACTTGGAAGTAAAAATGAACGTATTCAGTTAGTGAACTTTTGGCCGTCGATGGAGTTAGACGAATATATTAATCTAGTCGGCAGGGTCAAAGACCGAATGACCATTCTTGATATCTCTTCCACCGGGGAAGAAAACGTTATCGCCGACAACAGCAACGAAATGAAAGATTTAGAGTATCGCCGGAAACAACTCGAAAAATTACAAAATGAAGTCATTGATTTAGAAGATATTTCTGGGAATATTTCATTAACGGATTTCACGATGGATGATTTCCGAATGGATTTATTAAATTTCATGAAGAAAAACAAAGATGTAATCGAGAAGGCTCCTTTAGGTCTATTTAGTATTACAACGAATAAAAATGAAAAACTTCGAGAAGAAATTAAGCCGGGAGTCATTTTCTGCTTGAAACAAATCAATAACTTTACAGCCTCTAGCGAACAAAACGCACTTCATCCATATTATTTGATTTATGTGAAAGAAGACGGCGAAGTGTTATATAACCATGTCCATATCAAGAAAATTCTCGATATCTATCGTTCGCTATGTAATGGACAAAAGGAAGTAGAACAACAGCTGTATGCGGCATTTTATGAAGAAACAAAGCACGGTAAAGACATGGGGCGATATAAAACGCTGTTAGAAAAAGCGGTTGAAGATATCGTTGGGAAAATCGATCAGCAATTGACATTGAATATTTTTAGCTTAGGAAACTTAGATAGTCTTGTGACAAATGCGAATACAAGTTTGCAGGATTTTGAAATCATTTCTTATCTCATTATAAAAGGGTGAGAACGATGGCTGGATTAACGTTTTACCGTATGATTGGGCTGGACGATAAAGTTCGTCCGCTCAATAAAAAATTAGATAAAAAGATGTTCTATGATTTCGCCGATTTAAACAAGAAAGAAAAAGACTACATTACAAAATATATTGAACGAATGGAATTAAGTTATTTATTAACCCCGAGCACAATCAATATCCAGCCATTTATCAACGAAGAATACCATTATGAAGGGGTTATGTTTATTACGATTCAACTGAGGGAGGAAGCGAATGACAATCATCTGCCGGTCATCGGTGAAATCATCCAAGGGGCGCTTCCGAACCCTGTGGTGATTGTCTTTGAAAAGCAAGGAAACTTTCAAATCGGCACATGCTTAAAACGATTAAATAAAGTAGATATGTCGCAGGTTGTACTGGAAGAATCGTATTACACTCCTTGGTTTCAATTGGACGGGGATGATGAAACGGTCCATCAGTTTATAAAAACGATTCATATTACGAACCTATCATTTTCTCATTTTTTTCAGTTTTATAAAGATATTCATTTAGCGGTACAAGCGTTTCAACATACAAAGGTTGTCGGAGCGTTTATCGTTGCAGAAGATGAAGAAGCACAGCAGCTCATTGCGCAAATCCAAGCACACGAAGCGGAAATAACGAAATGGAAAAATAAACTAAAAAAAGAAACGCAGTTTAATCGAAAAGTAGAGATGAATATTAAAATTCAACAGCTAACAAAACAAATGGAACAGTTAAAGCAACAATTGCAATGAAAGGAGAACCATCATGGAAAAACTAGGCGGAAAATCGATGGATTTAGTGAAAACAAATATTGAAGCGTTAAAGCAGTTGTTCCCGGAAGTCGTGACCGAAGGAAAAATCGACTTTGAAAAATTAAAACTTGTGCTTGGAGAAGAAATTGAAAAACGCAATGAACGATATGAATTCACATGGTACGGCAAAACGCAGGCAATGAAACTCGCGCAAACGCCATCAACGGGAACACTCCGCCCAGACAAAGCATCCAGCAAAAACTGGGATACAACGGAAAACCTTTATATTGAAGGAGACAACCTAGAAGTACTAAAGCTGTTACAAAAATCGTATTTTGGCAAGATTAAAATGATTTATATCGATCCGCCATATAATACGGGGAAGGACTTTGTGTATAAAGATGACTTCCGTGATAATATTAAAAATTACAAGGAAATGACAGAGCAAACAACAAAGGCTAATACAGAAACGAATGGAAGATATCATACCGATTGGTTGAATATGATGTATCCAAGATTAAAGTTGGCGAGGAATTTGTTGAGGGAAGATGGCGTTATATTTGTTTCTATAGATGATAGAGAAAAAGCTAATTTAAGAAAAATTATGGATGAGATTTTTGGAGAAGAAAATCTACTTTCTGAATTAGTGTGGGATTTAGGAACGGGGACTCAAGCAGGACATTTTACTAGATCACACGAGTACATTTTAACTTACGCAAAACGTAAAGATAGTCTCCCAAACTTTTCAGGTGGGGATGGAGTAATTGAAGATCGAGCTACTAAAAAGATTTCAGCTAAAAATCCAGCAAGTACGTTTGATTTTCCAGCCGGAGTTAAGTTTGAAGCACCTGATGGGACGGAGTTTACAGGAGAATGGGGAGGCACAGAGAAAATTCGTCTTATAAAAGGTAGAATGATTGCCAAAAATGGAAAATTAGCTGAGCCGGTAACTCTTGAAGCTGGATGGGCAATGAAAAAACAAATGGAGTCTTGGTTTAAAGGTGAAGAAACTTATGACAGTAAAGGACAAAAAGTTTTAGGTTTTTATTTTAATAGCAATGGAGTACTGAGGTATTTAAAAGAACGTTCTGTAGTAAACCCTCCAACAGTTTTAAGAGAAAAAGGTTCCACAAAAGTAGGTTCCCAAACTGTTGAAGAATTGTTAGAATTTGATAATCCTTTCAACTTCCCTAAACCTGTATTATTACTAAAGTTTCTAATTGAGTTAGTTACGGATGATGAAGATTTAATATTAGACTTCTTCTCCGGCTCAGCAACAACCGCCCATGCAGTGATGCAGTTAAATGCGGAAGACGGCGGTAATCGTAAGTTTATCATGGTGCAATTGCCTGAGTTAACGGATGAAAAATCAGAGGCGTATAAAGCGGGATATAAAAATATTTGTGATATTGGGAAAGAACGCATCCGCCGTGCTGGTGAAAAAATTGTTCAAGAAACAGGAAAAACAGATTTGGATATTGGTTTTAAAGTGTTTAAGCTTGATTCTTCCAATGTCAAAACGTGGGATCCTGATCTCGAGAACTTGGAGCAGACCCTTTTCGATTTACAGAACAACATCAAAGAAGACCGTTCAAAAGAAGACTTATTGTATGAAGTTTTACTAAAAATTGGCTTGCCGCTGACAACGCCAATCGAAGAGATTGACTATAACGGGAAAACGATTTACAGCGTTGGATTTGGTTCTGTTTTATTATGTCTAGAAGATGAGATTGATTTAGACATTGTTAATGAGATGATGAAACATCAGTCAGAGCATATGACACCAAAAGTGATTTTCAAAGAGTCTGGTTTCATCAATGATTCAGTGAAAACAAATGCGATTCAAACATTGAAAAAGAACGGAATCACGGACGTTAGGAGTGTATAAGCCATGAAGTTAAAGTTTATTTCTGACTTAAACTACCAAAAGCAGGCGATTGATTCCGTTGTGCAAATTTTTAAAGGCCAACAAATGAAACAGTCCAACTTTACTGTATATTATGGTACGCAAGAAGAAGCCGGCATGATTCAAACAGCTTTAGGCGTAGGGAACCGTTTAGACCTTACGCCTCAAGAAATTTTAAAAAATGTCCAAGCTATCCAAATGAAGAACGGTTTGCCGCGTAGCGAAACGCTCGATGGCATGAATTTTACGGTCGAAATGGAGACGGGGACCGGGAAAACGTATGTGTATTTACGGACGATTTACGAATTAAATAAACATTACGGATTTACAAAGTTTGTCATTGTCGTACCGTCTGTGGCGATTCGTGAAGGTGTGTATAAGTCACTGCAAATTACGAAAGAGCATTTTGACGAGTTGTACAACCGTACGCCGTTAGAGTACTTCATTTATGATTCGCAAAAGCTCGATAAAGTGCGTAACTTTGCGACGGCAACAACGATTCAAGTGATGATTATTAATATCGATGCCTTCCGTAAAAGTTTTGAAGACCCGGAAAAAGAAGATAAAGCAAACGTTATTCATCGGACGAACGACCGACTAAACGGTTATCGTCCGATAGAGTTCATTCAACAAACGAATCCGATTGTCATCATCGATGAGCCACAAAGTGTTGATACGACACCGAAGTCCAAAGAGGCGATCGCATCACTCAATCCGTTATGTACGTTGCGTTATTCGGCTACCCATGTCGATAAATACAACATGGTGTACCGTCTTGATGCAGTGGATGCCTATAATCAAAAGCTTGTAAAGAAAATTGAAGTAATGTCCGTCCATTCTGAAGAATCATTTAACGTCCCTTATATAAAATTAGTAGAAGTAAAAGAAGGAAAAGCAAAAATTGAACTTGATGTTGAAACGCGCGGCAAAGTGAAACGAACAACAAAAACAGTGAAGTATGGGGACGATTTATACGATATTTCTGGAGAACGGGAATTGTACCGCGGCTATATGGTTGAACAAATTGATTGGACAGAAGGAAATGAGTCCATTGAAGTAAACGGTCATTATTTGCGAGTAGGTGACGTCATTGGCGATATTGACGACGATACGATTAAACGATATCAAATCCGCAAAACGATTGAGGAGCATCTAGATAAAGAACTGCGTCTAAGACCGCGCGGCATTAAAGTGTTAAGTCTTTTCTTTATTGATAAAGTGGCCAACTATCGTGATTATGATAAAGATGGTAATCCAATTAAAGGAAAATATGCCATCATGTTTGAAGAAGAATACAAGAAATTAATTCAGAAGCCAAAATATCGTACATTATTTAATGACATCGATGTTGATATGGATGTAGAGAAAGTTCATAACGGATATTTTGCGCAAGATAAAAAAGGAAGGTTAAAAGATACAAAGGGAAATACAGAAGCGGATACAGATGTCTACAATTTGATTATGAAAGACAAAGAGCGCTTATTAAGCTTAGACGAGCCGCTTCGCTTTATTTTCTCACACTCGGCACTTCGCGAAGGATGGGATAACCCGAATGTGTTTCAAATTTGTACGTTAAAAGATTCAGCGGGGACGTATGTATCAAGGCGGCAGGAGATTGGCCGCGGCTTACGTTTAGCAGTGAACCAAAATGGCGAACGTGTCCAAGACTATAACGTCAACACGTTAACGGTTATGGCAAATGAATCATATGAAGAGTTTGTCGCCTCATTGCAAAAGGAAATGGAAGAGGAGACAGGAGTGACATTTGGCAAATTCGAAAAGCATGTGTTTGCGAAGCTAGTGTATATCGATCCAGATACAGAAGAACCTGTGCAAATGGGGTATGAGTTGTCGGCAAAATTATATGAAGAACTGAAACAACATGATTATATTGACGAAAATGGAAAGGCAAAGCCATCGTTAAAAGAAGCGTTAGACAAGCATGAATTAAACTTCAGTGATGAGTTTCAACCTTGGAAGCCGGCTATTATCAAAGAAATTAAAAATTATCTACAACGCTTGCCGATAAAAAATGCAAACGATCGAAAAAAAGTTCAATTGAATAAAGCGATTTTAGATAGTGAAGAGTTTATTCAGTTGTGGGAGAGAATAAAATATAAAACTGTCTATTCTGTTGAATTCGATAGCGAACAATTAATTAAGAAAAGCATTGCAAGCATTCAAAAAATGCCGCCGATTCATAAAATTCGTATTTTAAGCCGAAAAGATCAAGTGACGATGGACAAAGTGGAAGGAATTCATGCGCAAACTGTGAGCGAAAGCGTCGAAGATTATGCAACTGTTCATCATACTTTACCAGATTTAATCACCGAATTGCAAAATCGCACAAATTTAACACGCAAAACGCTTGTCCGTATTTTAACAGGCTGCAAGCGCCTTGACGATTTTAAAAACAACCCGCAAAAGTTTATTGAAGAAGTGACGAAAATCATCCAGCGGGAAATGAGATTATTGCTCAATGACGGTGTCAAATATTACAAAATCGGCGACGATGCGTATTATGCCGTCGAATTGCTCCAAAACGAAGAGCTGCTGGCCTACTTAAACGACAATGCTATTCGAAGTGAGAAATCACCGTTTGACTATATTGTTTATGATTCGGATATTGAAGCAAGCTTCGCCCAGCGTTTTGAAAACGACGAGAACGTCAAAGTATACGTCAAGCTGCCAAGTTGGTTTAAAATCGACACCCCAATCGGTTCCTATAACCCTGACTGGGCGCTTGTCATTGACAAAGATGGTGAAGAAAAACTGTACTTCGTTCTTGAAACAAAAGGAACAGAAATTGAAGAATTTTTACGTCCAGAAGAAAGAGCGAAAATCGACTTTGCCCGCAAACACTTTGAAGCCATCGGTACAAATATCGAATTCATAGGACCGGAGAAAGATGTTGATCGATTTATGTTACGAGCAATAAGTTGTCCATAATTCATTTATTACAGAAGCTATTTTGGCTTCTGTTTTTTATAGCTTTCGATCATTTAAATTTTGTCTGTATTTTATTTTTTTCTTAACCAATTACAGAAGTAATAAGTGTGGAAATTTGAACTTAATATCTTTTTCATCAATTGGTATGTAGAAATTTTATAGAAAAATAAATCAAATCAATAGAATAATCACAACAACATATGTATTGATTTGATTGAATCTCTATTCAACCAACAATAAAAAATAAGTACATCACATTCCTTCTGTTTTCCATGTTGAAAGGCTAAAAACACTCATAACAGATGGAACATTTTTTTGAAAATATTAACGAAACTGATTTAATTGAGGGTATGATTTTAAAGGATTAAAAACCAATCACAACGACAAGTCGCGCATTGTATCGATGAATGCGCGGTTATTTTTATTTGCAATTGGCTGATTGAAAAACTGTGAGCATTCTTCTAATTAGCATGATGAATAATTCTCAAAAAAGTGTTTGAAATGCCGAAAAGGAAATAGCAGAATAAGAAAATCTAGCTAAGATATTACAGTACCAAATGAAGAACTGATAAGAGTTATTGAAAGGGGAATACTTCATGCGATTTGACATCCGATTAGACGGATACATTGTAAACTGCGACAAAGGATACGATGAATTTATAGATGATTTCGTTGAATGGCTTGAGTCAAATGGCTGGGGATACGCAGGAATGACGCTTCCTGTAACGGAGGAAGAAAATAGCGAAGCAGAAATCGACAAAATCCTCACTAATGAACATTATAAAAAAATGGGGCGCTTTTTTAGTGCTGAATGATGACGAAGAAGAGGAAGGGGCTGTCCGAAAAGTCGATTGAATCGACCTTGGGCTCAGCCCTTTTTTCCTATCTAGAAGCTAGTTTTGTCCCAGCCCCTTCATTTTCACGATTTGTGATGAATTTATATTTTTCGTTAAGAATAGTTGCTGAACTATATTGGAAATGAGAGTAAACCCAAAAATAGGAAATCGAATTGCGATTTTTTGCATTTGCGAGATGCCAGGAAATTCGATACTTTATAATCAAATCCGTGTAGGAGTTTGAAATGTCAACAATTGCATATATTCAATCTTACCTAGAAGGAAATAAGCTACAAGATGATGAGTTGCAAAAATAGAAAAAATGGAGTCGACCGTTGACTCCATTTTTTATTCTTGGTATTATCTGGATTAGTTAACAATTGCATATAAGAGGTGATTATCATTCCAGCAATCCACATTACTTTTTCATTGGAAAAACCGCTGACAGTACCAGTGAACTACCAACATTTGCTTCAAGCGTTCGTCTACAAGATTTTGCCTCAAAAAGAAGCAACGTTTCTCCATGAACATGGTTTTCAGCATCAAAACCGCACGTACAAGCTGTTTGTATTCAGCACCTTGCAGTCGTCAAATATAACTTATGATAAAGAAACTAAAAAACTAACATTTTATGACAAATTATATCTGTCTATTAGTTCAATTATACCAGATATTGTGGAAAAAACTGCAAATTTTTTATTATTATCTGCAGATTTAGAGATGAATGGCGTTTCTTTAAAGGTTGAATCATTGGAATTTGACAAACTGGAAGTGCAAGATAGTGAAATCGTTGTCCGCGCTTTATCGCCGATTACTGTATATTCAACGTTTGAACGTAGGGATGGAAGCAAAATTACGCATTTCTTTTCACCGTTTGATAAAGTGTTTGAGCATTTACTGGAGGAAAATTTTATTCGCAAATATGAAGCATTTTACAATAAACCCTTTGCAGAGGAAGGCCAGGTCCTTTCTGTCGAACCCATTCAAGTAGACAGTCGCGACAAAGTTGTCACGAATTACAAATCGACTTGGATTACCGGCTGGAAAGGCATGTACCGGTTGAAAGCCAAACCGGAATATTTATCTTTTCTACTTAATACAGGTCTGGGCTCCAAAAATTCGATAGGTTTCGGCATGATTCGACCAGAATCGACCTTACCTAAAAGGGATTAGACTGGAAAGGAGGGAATGAATCAATGCTTTTGTCAGACATTATTAAAATCGGTCAACCCTTAATTGAAAGTGATATGTCACCAAGAGAACGCATCCAATTATTGACTGATTTTGGAAAAGAAGAAGTAAAAAATTTTTACGGAAACATTTTTATTGTAGAAATTAATGACAATCGAACAGCGTTTCAATTTAAACAATTTCAAGATGAACCAAATGGTCCTGTAAATCTAGAAAAAGCTCAGGGAATTCCAATTACACTTCCATCTGGTGGAAATCCTTTACATGCGCAAGGAATATATCCTATACCTGTTTATCCGTTATATGATAGACATATTAATGAATTTTTAGATGAAGAAAAAACGAGAAAGTATGTTTATGATCGATTAATTCGAACAATTCCATACATGGATCAAAAAGAAAAAATCGATAGGTTAACTGATCAAGTAGTCAATGTACTTAAAAATGAAGCAGTGAAATATGTTGATGAAAATAAACAACTCGGTATTTTAGTTATTATTGATCAATCACTGACTCTATATACGAATCAAAAACAAGAAAACACTTTTTTAATAGCTGTTAGCAAATTAACAAACCTGCCGATTTATATTTATTCGGATAAAATCATTGAAAATATCATTGAAGCCCGTTTTCTTGAGGCAACAGAGTTAGGCAGTGCAAAAAACGAAATTTCGACAATTTCAAATGAATTTTCGGAAGAACTAGTTTCTGCTTATAACAAAGGATGGTTGTGGCTAAGTCCAACATGGGATATGCCACGTTCGATTTATTGGAAAAAAGATGAATGGATTAAAGGAATTCGCCTAAATCGAAGTGAATATGAAGCATATTATTATGGGACTCAATTTCTAAAGCAAATACAAACACCATTAAAATCGACGATTTTAAAAGAAATGTTTGCACCGGTTCAAAATGTTGAAGCGAAGAAGAAAATGAAACTAGAAAGTTTCGAAACGATTTGTGGCATACCATATTTTACTCCTTTAACAAAGGGACGGCCTGTCGAAATTTATGAAAAATTCAAAGTGTTAAAAGAAATGAAAGAATCAGAAGAGATTTCAGATAGCGATTTACATTTGGAATTATTAAGCGGAATTCAAGGAAAGATTATATCTGAACTTACCGATGAATATCGTCTTACGATAATTTATTATTCTGGTTCATTGCAACGAGGTGATATTCATATTCGCGGTCAAATTGAAGACATTGTTCCGAGTGTAGCTTATGAGCTTCAACGAATTATCAAAAAGCTCTTAAAAAGACCTTTTATACAAATAGCGGAAAATTTAAGTGTTCCAGAAGAGCAATTACAACAAACAAGATTTAAAGTTAGCCACTTACCGACATTGCTAAGCAATGCTTATGGTCCTGGTTATATTTGGTCAACACTTCAAGCAGTTTTTCATCGGAAGCCAATTTCTTTAAAAAGAGTGACAAAACAAACAAGCCGGAGATTAAATGAATTAGCTAACAAAGAAGATTATTGGAGCATGAGGCACGAATTATTGTTTTATTTAATATTTTTAGAATTTTATAAAGAGTATTTTTTTAGAGTTTTAAATGAAAAGGAGGGAATTGACAATATGGAAAAATGGGAGGAATTGTTAGAAAGTTACTATGAGGGAAGACTAAAAGCTAAAGATCTCAATACAACTGAGAAAATTGGTTTTATCACGGGGTGTTTATTAAGACAGTTTGAACGTTCTTATCGAGCAAAAACCGGAAAGGGATTTGTTGATACTAGAGTAATGCGGTTTGGCAGTAAGTTAACGCCTGAAATGATTTGGAAAAACGGATTGTTACGTGTGCAAGAGCTTCAAAAACAATGGGATTTAGGAATAAAAGAAAATTTTCATCATGCGCTTGCGCTCGTTCTACAAGGAATAATTAGTTTAAAAGATTCGCAAGCATTAACAAAAGAAAAAGACGAATTTATGACAATGTTCTGGTCTGGATATTTGATGTTTCAAAAAATGATTAAGGAGGAAGTTGAAAATGTCAATTTATAATGGTGAATTATTATTTATTAAATCTGTAAAGGATGGCATACCAAATCGTGATCCACTAAATGACAGTGATGCACGCCGGATTTTTCCAGAAGAGGATGGGCGCATTTCACTATCTGATGTCAGCATAAAAAGAGATGTTCGTGACTTTGTAATTTCGTTATTTCCAGATGGCGGAGAAAAGAATCATGTATTTGTTCAAGCAATTATGAATGAAAAAGGAAAGTTATTAGGTAGAAAATCTTTAGCTATGAAAATCGCTGAAATGGTTGGAAAAGAAAAAGAAGCAAAACAAGATATGAAATCGGTATTAATAGAGCACGCATTCGATGTTAGAACTTTTGGGATCGTATATTCAGAAAATCCAAAGTTTCATTTGACAGGTCCAGTTCAATTTGGATGGGCTCATTCCATGCATCCGGTCGATACACATTACGTTCAAGGAACAGTTACGATGCCAAGCAGTGATTCGTCAAGTGGCGGAGAAGAAAAAACTCAAGGAACCATTTGGACAAGCTACACAGTTCCGTTTGCTGTTTTTGCAATGCCGGGAGTAATAAATACACAGAGCGCAAAACATACTCAAATGACAGTAGACGATCAAGAGTTATTATTACGTGGATTATGGCAGGGAACTCAAAATCGTCATGCTCGTGGAAGAGGGCAACAAGAGCCATTATTTCTTGTTCATATCGAATACAATGATCCATTTTTTAGAATAGGTTCACTCGAAGATATGGTTGCACTAATACCTGAAGCGGATGTGTGGAGAAATGATTCTAGACGCCCTTCATCAATTAAAGATATTCGTTTGAATGTGACAGAATTATTAGAAATGTTTTCGAAATTTGAACACAAAATTCATCGATGCCGAATTTGGAAACATCCATTGCTGCAAGTTGAAGGCGATGTTGCCCCATATCTTCAAGAAATCGCCTGGTAAAGGAGGAGTATCCTGCATTGAAAGTAGTTGCATTTGACGTAGCAAGTTCAATTGCACATTTTCGACGTCCGGACACAACAGCTACTCAATTGACATATCCATTTATCCCTCCAACAGTAGCAAAAGGAATTGTTGGTGCAATTTTAGGGATAGAAGATTTTGTAACAAAAGACCGTGTAGGCATTCAGTTGCTGTCCAAAGTTCAAATTATAAGTCAGCAATTATCTTTATTGGGCAAAGGAAGCGGAACAGTTTTTAACCGTCCTACAACAATTCAATTACTGGTACAGCCTGCTTACCGAATTTATTACGGCGGAGAAGAATATGTTGATATGCTGGAAGAAAAACTAATGAATCATCATGCCGTGTATACAACTTATTTGGGTTCTGCATTTGCATTAACAAAACCACGTTATGTTGGAACATGGCGTTTACAAGAAATTGTTCCTCCTGATTCAGTTTGTTATGCAAAAACGGTCGTTCCAGTTGATTTAATTGAAGAATTGAAAGTCGAAGCCGGTTATTACTATCAACGTGCAAATGGATTTATGAGAGAGTATCTTGGAAACCGCGCTTTCCAAAAATCGATTGATTTTCTATATGAGCAGAACGGAAAAAAAATAAAAATTCTTCCAAAGCAAGAAAATGATTTAGATATGAGTGTGTGCGTATTGGAAGGGGATTTGCTATGTCTCGTTTAATCAGTTTTGACGATTGCATCGCTCGTCCGGACGAAAATGGCCACCGGTATTATTTAAAAACCCATTTAGAAGGAGTGCGTGAATGGACGCGCTCTTTTTTTCAAATTGTAAAACTTGATAATGTTGAAAAAGCATTGATAGAAATAGCTGCTATTAGCCATGACATCGGAAAAGCTAATGTCGATTGGCAAGCGTACATTAACGGCAGGAAAAAAAGAGGTCCAAATCATTCTTGGTGCGGTGCAATGTTTTTTTCATATGTAGCTTATCATTACTTGAAAATTCTCGGTAAATGGAAAGATTACAAAATATTATGGCTTCAATTAACGCGGGATATTGCGGATCATCACGGCGAGTTAAAAGATTTAGTGGAAAATCAAAATGTTGATTCGATAGATTTTTCAAAAATGGATGTGGATGGAATTCAGAAGTGGATTTATACATTATTTCCGATAATTAAGGAACATAAGCAGAAAATTTCAAGCGCTGCATTAAATGATTGGGCAGATGATTTTGATGAATTTGTTGAAAATTTACTTTTTGATATACATTTGGAAAAGCGAAATGAAAATCAAACCATTATTGAAAAAATAGACATGCTGCAAAAATGGAGAATGATGACGTCGATTTTGATTTCATCTGATCGATTCGAAATTAAATCAGTGCAAGATAAACGAATAAAAAAACATGATTGGAATGCAATCAAACAGCAAATTGAAAACTTTTGCAAAAGCAATCGAAAGGGGTCGCTGGCAATTATACGCTCGAAAGCGCAAGAAGATATTCTGCAGCAATGGAAGACAGCGAAAGACTGTTCTTATTATGTATTAGAAATGCCAACCGGTTACGGGAAAACAGTCACAGCATTGAAATTAGCTGCAGAAATAGGCAAAGAAAAAGGGCATTCAAAAATTGTTTACGTTGCTCCTTATTTGTCTATTTTGGAGCAAAATGCGGAAGAGATTGAAAAAATTACAAAAAAAATGTCATTACAGCATCATTCAATGGCAATCTTGAATGATAAAACGCTAGAAGAGAACAAAGAAACAGATTCTCACTCAACTTTGCATATGCAAGCTTGGGCAAATGAAATTGTATGTACAAGTTTTGTGCAATGGATGAGGGCAATTTTTCCAAGACGAGCACAAGAGACGATTCGTCGAAGCTATTTAAACGGTGCCATTGTCATTATTGACGAACCGCAAATTATTGATGCAAGTGTTTGGAATTTGTTTTTAGTGGGATTAGAGTCACTTACTAAGCTGTACAATTTAACAATCATATTTTGTTCAGCTACAATGCCACCTTTTTATAAAGAACTAAATGAACAATCAAAACGATTATCAATTGCTTCGAAAAAAGAAGATGATCGCTATTATATTCAAAGAATAGAAGAGTTAACGAAACAATCGTGTGCTCAAAAATTAGCAATGGCAAAGGATCCAACTGCAATTGCAATTTTAAATACCATTCGCGATGCGATGGATGTGTATGATGAACTATCAAACATAAATAACAATGACACGTTCGAAACATATTTGTTGCACGGATTGATGATACCGATTCATAAAGCTATTCAAATAAATCGAGTTCGTAATAGTTTACGATCTAAAAAAACAGTGCGTGTCGTTTCGACACAAATTATCGAAGCGGGGGTGAATGTAAGCTTTCATTATATGTATCGGGCGTTGCCGATCATTCCTTCGCTCGTACAAGCAGCTGGAAGAGTGAATCGCCATCGAGAACTTCCAATCGGTCGAATAGAAACTAGTCAATTTTTAAGAAACGAAAAAGATACACGATTTATATACAGTACATCACTAAAGCGAATATCAGACGAGCTTCTTTTCCAAAAAGAAATTTGGTATGAACATGAGATGGAAGGTTTAGTACGGTTATTTTATGAAAAAATGTTTACGGAAAACAGTTATGAAGCAGTTTTGCAAGATATTCATGCAGCTTATCTAGGAAATTGGAAACATGTTTCACGTCACGACGTATTCAGAAGCGATGATTATTATCGCCTGCCAATTTTTATCCCATTTGAATGGAATGAAGAGAGAGTCAAATTGTTTCCAAAAGGAATTCAGCTGTTGCTGAATGAGTTTGAAATCGAAAATCCAACGCATATTTATGAAATTTTCTTAAATACAACTATGAGAAATTCATGGTCATACGAAAAAAATAAGCGATTTATGATTTTATTTAATCAATTTGTGGTTAATGTTCCAGTTGAATTAGCATTAAAGATCGTTCCGAAAGATGATTTTTTACAGTATCGTGTACCGATGCTCGAAGATTCTTCGCGTTATCAGTTTGATAAAGGTTTAATAGCAAATAATGACGTACTAGATTCAATTATTTAATATTCTGGAGGTGGTGATAATAAATTCTCAATTTCCAATTAACGCAACTCATATTTGGTATTATTTTATTTGTAAACGTGAAGTATGGTTGATGACACGGAATATTGCTCCAGATAAAGAAGACGAAAATATCGATATCGGCCGATTTATACACGAGTACTACAGCAAGCGCGGGAAAGAAGAAGTCGATATTGGCAGCGGCAAAATTGATCGGATAAAGAAAGTCGGAAATGAAGTAATTGTTCAGGAAATTAAGAAAACTTCAAAATTTAAAGAAAGCAGCTATTTTCAGCTTTTGTTTTATTTAGATCAACTTGAAAAAATGGGAATTCAAGCAAAAGGAGAGCTGTTGTTTTCTGAAGAAAAAAAGAAAGAATCCGTTGTTTTAACAGATGAAAACCGCAAGCAATTGCATGAAGCGATTTCCGAAATTCAAAAAATAGCAAAGTACCCTGTTCCTCCACCGCCGAAAAAAATCAAGTATTGCCGTTCATGTGCTTACCGGGAATATTGTTGGGCAGGTGAAGATGAATGAAGAAAACGCTGTACATTTTACGAAGCGGCAAGTTCAGACGAAAAGACAACACATTATATTTTGAAGATGCTGAAGGCAATCGAAAATTTATACCCATTGAAGATACGAACGACATTTTTATTTTTTCAGAAGTTGATCTAAATACAAGATTACTCGATTTTTTAAGCCAAAAAGGAATTTGCGTTCACTTTTTCAATTACTATGGTTACTACAGCGGAACGTTCTATCCTCGTGAACATTTAAACTCAGGGCATGTCATATTAAAACAAAGCGAACATTACTTAAATGAAGATTTACGAATCGACTTGGCGAGAAGATTTGTGAAAGGCTCAATGAATCAAATGAAGCAAGTGTTACGTTATTATGCGAATCGTCGAAAAGAAAGCAACCAAAAGTTTATCGAAGTGATTGAAAAAATTAATGTTCTTATGGAAAAAATCAATGAAATTGAAACAATAGCTGAATTGATGGCGTTTGAAGGAAATACCAGAGAGTTATACTATTCGTGCTTTGATGAAATTATAAACAATAAAGATTTTGTATTTGAAAAACGTTCGAAACGTCCTCCCCTAAATCCATTGAATGCCCTTATCAGTTTTGGCAATTCCTTGTGTTACACAATGGTACTTAGTGAAATCTATAAAACATATCTAGATCCAAGAATCGGATACTTGCATTCCACTAATTTTCGAAGATTTACTTTGAATTTAGATGTGGCTGAAATTTTTAAACCAATCATGGTCGATCGCCTTATTTTTCAACTAATCAATAAAAAAATGATCACACAAAAAGATTTTGAAAAAGAACATACCGGCGGAATATTATTAAATGAGAAAGGAAGACGAACATTTATAGAACAGCTCGAAACAAGAATGAGAACGACAGTCAATCATAGGCATTTAGGGAGAAACGTATCATACCGTCGGTTAATCCGATTAGAATTATACAAAATCCAAAAACATATTTTAGGAGAAAAACCCTACGAGCCATATACTTCGTTGTGGTAAGACAAATCTTTTGCAAATGAATATATTTATATGAATCATCTTTAGCTTGAGATTCAGAGAGTGAGGGTTGGTCGTTGTTTGTGATCCTTGTATATGACGTTGGAGAAAAAAGAGTAGGAAAAGCGTTAAAAATTTGTAGAAAATATTTACATTGGGTACAAAATTCTGTGTTTGAAGGAGAAATTTCAAAAGCCAACCTGGTAAAATTAAAAAAAGAATTAGAAATGTTAATTGATAATGATGAAGATTCCGTTATTTTATATACGTTTCGTTCGCAGAAATATACCGGAAGAGAAATCATGGGAAAAGAAAAAGCAACGACAGATTTTTTGATTTAATTTTGTCGTCGATCGGTCTCACGACAGCAACCCCGAGGGATCGACGACAAATTATTTTTGTATAATTTATAGAAATCCCAATAAAATCAATGAATTTCATTATTTTCACTAAAATTTCAAATTGACTATTTTTTAATAAAAAGTTACTATATAGCTAACAAATGTTGATTTTATTAGGGTTTTGATCTTACCTATGAGGGATTGAAACTCACCTTTTTTATTTCTATTATAACATGACTTCTAGTTTTGATCTTACCTATGAGGGATTGAAACTTGACATCGCTCAATACGTTTCCATTCATGCTCATACGTTTTGATCTTACCTATGAGGGATTGAAACTCGTCAACTTCAATTTCTAACAAAACTGTATAACCGTGTTTTGATCTTACCTATGAGGGATTGAAACGCAAAACTTGGTTATACTTTAAATGGTTATGAAATAGTTTTGATCTTACCTATGAGGGATTGAAACCTTTTCTTGCGATTCATCTCCAACTTACTCCGCTTCGTTTTGATCTTACCTATGAGGGATTGAAACTCTAAAAGAGTTATTACAGTAATTAAGCGTTTTAAGTTTTGATCTTACCTATGAGGGATTGAAACATCGCTTGCCATCTCTGATACCGATTTTGTATGCTTTTTGTTTTGATCTTACCTATGAGGGATTGAAACGGCGTTCAAGAAAGCACGGTTCGAAAGTATTGTGCATGTTTTGATCTTACCTATGAGGGATTGAAACTTTCTAACTCCAACCCAATCGACAAGATGAAGTGCAAGCGTTTTGATCTTACCTATGAGGGATTGAAACCAAGGTAAAATTGAAGAAATTGAAAAACAAAAAACTGTTTTGATCTTACCTATGAGGGATTGAAACACAAAACGGATGTTATCAACGCTGGCATTGAGCGGGGTTTTGATCTTACCTATGAGGGATTGAAACCCGTTCACCTCACCGTTATCTTGACAGGCGGTGATAGTTTTGATCTTACCTATGAGGGATTGAAACACAAGTCGTGCAAAGCGTTTTGGTTCGCCTTCAAAGTTTTGATCTTACCTATGAGGGATTGAAACTTTTGCAAATAAATACTTTGCAAGCGCTCAAACAATGTTTTGATCTTACCTATGAGGGATTGAAACAGCCATCGAAGAGCTTCGTTTCTCCATTCATTTAAATCGTTTTGATCTTACCTATGAGGGATTGAAACCCGGGTACCGTAGTAATCTGTCGTAATCGTAGCATTGTTTTGATCTTACCTATGAGGGATTGAAACTATCTTTTATCTCGTTTTGTGCTACACTTGTATAGGTTTTGATCTTACCTATGAGGGATTGAAACTTTATGAATATGATACCAACTATAACACTTCCAGAGTTTTGATCTTACCTATGAGGGATTGAAACCGAGAGTAGCGAAGCCACTACGTGAGCAATGCTTTAGTTTTGATCTTACCTATGAGGGATTGAAACAAATTCTTTTTCTCGCTTCTTTTATTTCTATTAACGTTTTGATCTTACCTATGAGGGATTGAAACTAAACACGAGCATTTGTCTATGTCAAGCTGGAGCGATGTTTTGATCTTACCTATGAGGGATTGAAACACATCTAATTTCAACCAACGATCAATTTCGTCTTCGTTTTGATCTTACCTATGAGGGATTGAAACTAGCAGGAACGGTGGCATTGAAAGCGTCCGTCCAATGTTTTGATCTTACCTATGAGGGATTGAAACATCCGAGTTGTGATTCAAGTTCGGCAATTCGTTTGTTTGTTTTGATCTTACCTATGAGGGATTGAAACGCGCTGTCGGATTAATAACAGGAGCATTCGCGTTCAGTTTTGATCTTACCTATGAGGGATTGAAACTCCAAAATCGATATTCAATGTTTTCGAAAGTGTTTGTGTTTTGATCTTACCTATGAGGGATTGAAACATGCTCAATATTGAGCGATATGACCATCTAATATTTGTTTTGATCTTACCTATGAGGGATTGAAACCAATAAGGAGGAAAAATTTATGAATAAAATACCAGTTGTTTTGATCTTACCTATGAGGGATTGAAACAAGAAAAATACAATCGAGAAATCATTTTTACCAATGGGTTTTGATCTTACCTATGAGGGATTGAAACTCGTGTCAAGTTCACGTCAAGCTGTGACAGGTTATGGTTTTGATCTTACCTATGAGGGATTGAAACTCCAACACTTTCCCAATCTTCAAAAACTCATCCCAGTTTTGATCTTACCTATGAGGGATTGAAACTTCCGTGGTCCAGCTTCATTCAAATGGTGAAGTCGAGTTTTGATCTTACCTATGAGGGATTGAAACAACATCTCCTCGCAATAACATAATTAATTAATGTTTTGATCTTACCTATGAGGGATTGAAACTGACAAGACCGTTACACTTAGGGCACTTCATTCCATCGTTTTGATCTTACCTATGAGGGATTGAAACCCGAATTAAAGCACTCGCTAATTCGACAATCAACCGGTTTTGATCTTACCTATGAGGGATTGAAATAGCCACGCTCACCGATCAGAAACTTTTCGCCTGACTGTTTTGATCTTACCTATGAGGGATTGAAATCCGTATTCCGCACTGCATACTACGGTCGATTGTATGGGTTTTGATCTTACCTATGAGGGATTGAAATCCATCCCCAAAAACAGATACTGTGTATGTAGTATCAACGTTTTGATCTTACCTATGAGGGATTGAAATTCGGCTCACCGTACACTTTTCTCATGATTTCTTCGGGTTTTGATCTTACCTATGAGGGATTGAAATGCTTCTACTACAAATTGAACTTTTTCCATTTTTAGAGTTTTGATCTTACCTATGAGGGATTGAAATTAGGCTTTGAGTCTTAATAATTCCTTGCGTTCTCTTGTTTTGATCTTACCTATGAGGGATTGAAATAGCTAAATGAAATTACAATACAATTTTCTTCATATCGTTTTGATCTTACCTATGAGGGATTGAAATTTCGCTTCTCTCCGCAGCGCCTTCAAGCCCTTCAAGTTTGTTTTAATCTTACCTATGAGGGATTGAAATTAGACTAACTCCGCCGTACCTCCTAACGTGTCCCCTCTCGTTTTGATCTTACCTATGAGGGATTGAAATTGAAGCACTTTGCCAATCGCTTCGCTTTCGAGATACTCACGTTTTGATCTTACCTATGAGGGATTGAAATTTTTCATCTGCTACCTGTTTTGCATAATCGCCTTTGTGTTTTGATCTTACCTATGAGGGATTGAAATTTAGATTCCAGTATCTAACTGCTTATTTACAGTTATTTCCTGGTTTTGATCTTACCTATGAGGGATTGAAACCGAGCAAATTGAATGACAAAGACAAGTGATTCGGGGTTCAGATCTTACCTATGAGGGATTGAAACCACGCTCAATGCGATCCAGGTTGTCTAATAACTGTTGTTCAGATCTTACCTATGAGGGATTGAAACAACATAATGAGTTTACACGTCATATAGACGTGTACGATGTTTAGATCTTACCTATGAGGAATTGTTGGCTAAAGGCTTGATTCTTTGTTTTGTTTCTTAGTCAACTTTACAAAAGGCCAAATAAAATTCCATTCATTTACCTTTTAAATTTTTTATGCTTTTTTCCCTCATTTTTTCCTCACTTTTTTTGTAAAATTTCAATTTTCCCCATATTTTTGTTGAATTTTTACAAAATTATTAAATTAATGAAGGATTCCGAAAAAATGTGTCAAAGTTATTATATAATTAGCAATAAAGTGGAAATTGTGTAAGAATTTTGGAGGAATTGTTGTAATGTATCATACTGTAGTTATTACGTGCGGAACGTCTTTTAATAATTCAAGTAATTTTTTTTGTTTTAATAATTTTGATAAATTTAAGGAAAAATCACTTAATTTATTTGATACAGAGATATCAGAAGAAACTGAAAATGTTATCAATAAGTGGCTTCATTTATGTATAAGGAAACATAAGCAAAACAAACTAGAGCCAAATCAGGTTAGCGCAGAATATTCAACAATGTATTCTTTAAAAAAATTAGGGAAGCTACATAAAAAACCAACCGTTGTTCTTATTGTGACGAACAGTATTGGCGGTTATATGGCTGAACGATTATTAAGCTATTTATTTAGACAAGATTTTAATGCGAATATAATGGTTACTTATGTCACATTTGATGTTTCGAATGCCAGTATCTTGAATCGACAAATTGGAGAATATATGTCTAAATTAACGCATGCATTACGTCAAGGGGAACCCAATACTACTTGCTTTGTTCCATTGGGTGGATATAAGTTTATGACTTCTTATGGTTATATTGTCGGCTCTATTTTGAAATATCCGACGGTTTACGTAAATGAACATGCGCAACAACTGATTCAAATTCCGTGGGTTCCTATCGATGTGGAAAAGTTTATCGAGGGGAATGCAACACTTCTTCGCAAATGTTTAAATGATTTTATTGAATTTGAAAAGCTGCATCATCAAGAAAAAGAAATCGTCTCATCTCATCCCTATGTTTTTGAGATTGAAGAAGGTCTTGTTGGCTTAACTCCATTTGGTCAATTTTTACTAGAACAAAGCGACCGGAGCCACATTTTCAATACACAGTATTATTTGTCTGATCAAGTTCGAAATTTGATAAAAAATCAGCAGGATCAATCTATTTTTGTTGCTCAACAAATGCAGGAATTAGTGAAAAAAATTAAACTGCACGAACATCCTGATTTAGAATTGATGCATGAAAAAGATTTTGATAAGCTCGACCGTTCAAAAATGAAATATCATTTATACAAAGGTGCTAGTAATGGAAGGCATGTATTTCGGTTGGCTTATCGGTATGATTCATCAAATCAACGGTTATATGCCAATTACTTATGGTTAAATCACGATTGTTACGAAAGAGAGGCTGCAAAAGGAATAGGGATTTATGACGATGAAGCCGATTTTCGCGATGTAACGGAAGAAATTGTGGGGAAATATTTATAGATCGGAGGGAGTTATTATGACCCGAAATCTACTGATGTCTTTTTTAGGTACGGGGAAATACATACCATGCTACTATGAGTATAACGATAAACGTTCTAAATTAACTCGTTATATACAAACGGCTATTTATGAGCACATTAGTTCTTATGTCGATAACCTTGAAGTTATTATTTTTTGTACAAAAGAAGCAGAAGAAGCTAATTGGTCTGGTTTACAAGAAACATTTAATGAAATAGCACCTCAAGCAAAAGTAAAAAATGTTCCGATTCCAAGTGAACAAGATGAAGATGCAACTTGGACATTGTTTGAGAAAATTATGGATGAAATTCAATATGGAGATAGAATTTTTTTTGACGTGACTCATAGCTTTCGTACTAATCCAATCGTCGCATTAATTGTTCTCAATTATGCAAAAGTTGTGAAAGGCGCAAAATTTGGTGGGCTAATGTATGGCTGGATTGAAAAATTAGGTAGAATTCCAGAAATAGAAAAAATAAATGTAGAAGAAAGAATTGCTCCCATTGTAGATTTGACAGGTATGACTAATTTACTAACTTGGACAAATGGTGCTGACCAATTTATTCGTACTGGAAATGCTTCTGTTTTATTAGAGATTGTAAATCAGGAACTCAAACATAAAAAAGATGATAAAAAAAGTGAATTGATTAATGTTAAGTACTTGATTAATCAGTTAAATACAGTTGGTTTATGTTTTGAAACAGCTAGAGCTAATAGCTTACAAACAGAAATAAATAAATGGAAGGAAAAAACTGAAGAAATAAAACACTCTGAAAACCAACATTTCCGTCAATTAATTCCACTAATTGATACAATTGAAAAGAAAGTTGAAAATTTTTCTGATGATGAAATCATGAATTATTATTACATGTCAAAATGGTGTTATGATCATGGATTAATTCAACAAGGGCTTACTATTTTAGTTGAATCGGTAATAACTGTATTGTGTAAATTAGTAAAAGTAGATGAGTTTAATAAAGATATGAGAGATGTGGTCTCCTCTTCATTGAATGTATATTTAGACAAAAAGCCTGAAGAAGAGTGGCAAGGCGACATTGAATTCATGAAAAAAGTTGTTAAAAAAATAAAACCTTATAGAGAAATGCTAAAACCTTTTCAAAAATTAAGAGAGTATAGAAACAACATTAACCACGCTGAAATGAACAAAGAAAGACAATTTCAAGCAAAAAGTTTTCAAGGAGCATTAAAAGAATCATTAGATAATTTGCGGCCGTTTTTCGAAGAAATGTCAAAATCATTAAATAGCCGAACTGAGGTGACATAAATGAATCATTCCCAGTTGCTAGAGCTGGCATTAAATAAAACTGCACTGCAATCAAAAACGTATCAATTGAAAACGATAACCCCTTTAGGAGTACATGGAGCCTCTGGAAGTCAGTTTGAAGCAGAATTTCGGATTCCTTCATTGCGTGGCGTAATTCGGTATTGGTGGCGTGCTGTTCAACACATGGATGAACCAAAAGAACTTTTACAACTTGAAACAAAAAAATTTGGCGGAACATCTGTTAATGCGCAAAAATCTCCAGTTGCTTTTGTTGTTGAAAAACCTTGGATTGTTAGAAACTATAAAAAATTTGTATTACCTCATAAGAATAGTTCTCCAATGACATGTTTGCCAGAACAAAAAGAAATTCCTGTAAAAATGTTGGTAAAACGTAATGAAGATGTAGCTTTTTATGAAAATGTATTTCATTTGTTTTCAATGTTAGGAAGTATGGGACAAAGAGCAAGACGCGGATTTGGCTCGATTCAACTTTCGGAATATGAAGATATTGATGATTTTATAAATGAACTAATGAGGACATTAAACTATTTTGGGATTGATGTAATGTTTAATTCAAGCCATTCATTGAAGGTTAGAAACTATGAAAAGTTATCTCATCCGACGATTGCATCTATATGGTTCGGGAGACCATATACATCGGCTTGGGATGTTGTTATAGCTTATGCTAAAGCATCCAGTAAAAATCAGACAGGTATGTTAGGACAAGTATCAGATAAAAAACGTAATAAAAAAAGATTTGCTTCTCCTCTCTGGGGTTCAGTAAAAGAAATAGGTGGAAAATATTATCCTGTTATAACAGAACTTCAATCGCAATCAATAACAAATATGAAAAAATACGAGAATGAACGCAATGAGTTTTTAGAAGTACTAGGAGTGAGCATATGAGTGAAAAACAAATGGTAGTTTTTTCGATCGGGCCTGTTCAAAGTTTTATTGCTTCCGCTCGCAAAACTGAAGATTTATGGAGCGGCAGTTTTATTCTTTCTTTTTTAATTGAAAGAGCAATGGAAACTCTATGCAGTCAAGGTTTGAAGGTTGAGTTTATCTATCCCAAAGCATCGGAAGATGATTTAAATCCAATGAAAAAAACGGGGTACAACGCAAATGTTGCTTCTTGGCCTAACCGATTCACGGCATTTGTAAATGGTTCTTTGGATGAAACGACGAATGTATTAAAAAAAGTTGATTCAGTTGTTAGACGGGAGTTTAACAAAATTTGCCATTATGCAATCAATGAAGTATTTCCAAAACATATCCAAACTGATCAATTGTTGAAACAGGCCAATCATCAAATTGAGCAATTGCTAGAAGTATATTGGGTTGTTCAACCATATAACGGCCATTATCGTGAAGAAAAATCAACACTTGAAGCGCGATTAAGTGCGGTTAAAAATGACAAAATTTATCATCAACTCATAGAAAGTGGATTTACTTGCACAGTTTGTGCCCAGCGCGATGCTTTATGTATGGAGCCATTTGATCAATATGAAACAATTTATGAACTGAAAAATAAAGTAAAAAATACTTGGAAGCATAGAAATGAAAAGTTTAAAGGAACCGATGAAGGAAAAGATGACGGTAGAATCCGCGATAACGAGTATTTATGCAGCATTTGTTTAGGAAAACGGGTTGCACGGGATTATTTTAAAGAAGTATATCGAAATGCCTCCTCTTTCAAGTTTTATCCATCGGTCATTGAGATAGCTGGAAAATACACGTATTTTGCAATTCTTTCGATGGACGGAGACAATATGGGTTCGTGGTTTAATAGCAACACTGCTGAAGAAGCAGGTAAGGTTAGTGACGCATTAGCAACTTTTTCTAGACGCGTCGTACCCGAAGTAGTACGGAAAGAAGAAGGGTATTTGGTTTACGCAGGCGGCGATGACGTTCTAGCTTTTTTGCCTGTAGATAAAGCATTACAGGTTGCGAATGAACTAAGACAAAAATTCGGTATGAAAGGAAGCGGATTACAAGGAGCAACAGCTTCGGTAGGATTGGTAATAGGTCATAAAAAAGCGCCGTTGCAGTTGTTGTTGCAAGAAGCAAAAAAATTAGAAAATCGCGCAAAAAGTTACGTTCATCAAGAACAAAATCAACAAAAAAATGCTTTGGCAATCGGTATACATACTCGCTCGGAAAAACATGAAACTGTCGTTCCTTGGCAAATCGACGGAATGCAAACTTCGGATCTATTAAACGAAATCATTGAATTATTGACCAATGATTTATCCGATACTTTTATCTATCGATTTTCTGAAGTTTTTTTACCATTGAATGATTATGATAGTAAAGACAAACATTTAATGGTTGAATTTGAACTACGTCGGCTGCTTAGACGCTCAATGAAAGTAAAAAAAGAAGAAAAAGAATTAACTAATATACTGGAAAAGTTAATGGCACTATATAAAAGCATGGAATCTGTTAAATCGTTTGTTATGTTATTAAGAATGCTAACCTTTTTCAAAAGAATGGAAAAACAAGATAAAGGCGGTAATAACCATGAAGACGATAACGCTTAAACCGGTCGATTCCTTTTTTTTCAGAGGCCATGCTTACGCTGATGCTGGCAGCGATACAACGATGACTGGCTTTTTTCCTCCTAGACCAAACACGATTTATAACGCACTAAGAAGTGCTTATATTTATACAAATTCATCATTTGAAAGCTTTACTAAAGAAGAAAACGAAGAACTAAAGCGCTGGATGGGAAGTCCTGATACTCACGGAGATTTTCGTATTAAGGGATTATTTATAAGTAAGAAAAATCAACTTGTATTACCGTTACCTCTCGATTATCAAGTTGTAGAAGATGATGAAAGTTTGACAGGATATCCGCTTCGTATAAAACAAAATGATTTTTTTCAGTCGTCAAATTCAACAGATTGGGCATTGTATGCAACAGTAAAAAATAAAAAATCAAAAAATGCTCAGGGTAAATTTGCTTATTTTGATCAGTGGAAACAATCGGTGTTAAATCAAACACCTATTCATCGATTGTTAATTACACATGATTTTGTTGATGAATATGCAAAGGTCGGTATACATGTAGACTATGTAAACAAAAAAGCAAAGAATGAATATCTGTATCGAATGAACATGCTATCGATGAAACCGGATTGCAGTCTTGAAGTATTAATTGATCGCACTCCTGATTTTACAAATGTACGATTTGCGAGGCTTGGCGGCGAGAGCCGACCTTGGATTGTGAAACAGAATTCATATGAGCATCCATTTTTTTGGAACAGTAAAGAACTTCAGGAAATTGAAAATCAATTGCGAGAAAACTGTATAGCTCGAATTATTCTATTAACGCCTTCGATTTGGAAACAAGGAAGCAGACCAGGAAGTTTTGATGAAGTGACTGGCAAATTAGTACTTCCTAATGATATTACAGTGGAACCGATTGCTTGGGCAGTTGGCCGTCCTGAAGTATTTGGTGGATGGGATATTGTTCGCAATCGTCCAAAACAAAGGCAGTGGATGGTACCAGCTGGGACGGTGGTATATGTACGCATTGATGAAGAAAAAATTTCAAAATTAATGAATTTAGCGAACGGGTTTCACTTTTCGGATGATTTAATACAAGAAGGATTCGGATTTTCAATTATTTCTGGAGTCGTTAAAGGGGGATAAAAATGTATTCAATTGCAAAACCTTTTTTACTACATGCAATTACATCTGTTCATGCTGGAAGCGGAAGTGAAATTGGAATCGTTGATTTGCCAATTCAAAGAGAAAAACATACGAATTACCCTAAAATTGAATCATCTTCATTAAAAGGTGCGTTGCGTTCACATTTTGAAATGGATCCTGAAGTTGACGAAAGCAAGTTAGAACTGGTTTTCGGGTCTAAACCGGATAAAAACAAAGAGAATACTGATAACGAAAACAATACTCAAGCGAGCGCAATTGCTTTTAGCGATGCGCGTTTATTGCTGTTTCCTATCCGTTCATTGAAAGGAGTTTTTGTCTGGATAACATGTCCACAGGTAATAAATCGTTTTAATGATGATTTAACAGCTTTTACACAGGATTTATCGATAGAAAAATTAGAAGTTCCAAAAGAAAACACGGTTTCTTCAGACCTGATGATGGTTGGAGGTAATAAAATTGTATTGGAAGAGTATACATTTTCAGTAACGATTGATGAAAAAACACAAAAATTAGCTAAACAACTTGAAAAACTGATTGGAGATGCTTTAACAGTTGATTTAGCTTCACGTATAGTGGTATTAAGCGATAACGACTTTGCTAATTTTGTAACTTTTTCCACAGAGGTAAATGCAAGAGTAAAAATTGGTGAAACAGGCACGGTTGATAGCGGAGCGTTATGGTATGAAGAAAATGTCCCGCCAGAAACGATGTTTTATAGTTACTTATTTATTGGCAATGTTAGAGGAAACGGTACAAAAGATTTATCCACGTCTGAACAAGTTCAGCAATTTATGAAAAATCATATGCCTTCTGTGTTTCAGTTAGGTGGAAATTATACAATTGGTAAAGGAATTATGAGAACCATTTGGCTGGATAGGGGAGATAATGATGAGTAACCGCCCAATATCGACAATTGAAGGTGGACGAGCTTCTTTTGCATTTTCCGAAGTTAAAAAATTTGTAGAAACACATCGAGAACATGCAAAAGACTATCGTTCATACGTTAAAAAAATGCCAGCGATGATACAAGTGAATGGATTAGGCCAAACACTTGCTTTTTATTATTCAAAAAAGAACAAAAAAGCTTATTACGAAATTTATCAAACAATAACAAGTTGGTTGAAAAAAGAATTTCCTCAATTTTTTACAAAAGAACAAACATTAGTAGAAGTTGTGATTAATCTCGATAGCAGCGATTACCGAATGTTCACAATAGAAGTGATGGCATTGTTAAACTGGATGCGAAAGTTTGTCGATGGTATGGTTGAAGTTAAAGAAGGTGAATCATAAAAATGGAATTCCATCCAATTGATACAAGAAAAATTTTCAAAGAATACAAAAACAAAAAACATCCTGCTGCTCATCTATGGTATCAAATACATTATGACCAATATAGACAATTGAAAAAAGGTGAAAAAAAACAAAAAAATGTGATTGATTTAGGTGAAAAAAAATATATTTTAAAGGATATTAAAAAAGATATAAAAAGGATTTACTTTCACCAAGATATTCAAAAGTTAGGTGAGCGGGTTAACAAAAATCGTTTATCTGCCTTAATGGAATTATCGAATGCACATTTAAGAATTTTAAAGGGAAAATTAACAAAATCAATTGTTCAGGGTCTAGGATATGAACATGTTAGAGAAACTTCCTTATCTATTCATCCAATATATGGTTTTCCATATATACCTGGTTCTAGCATTAAGGGATTAGTTAGACGCTGGTTTATTGAGGCTTTTTTAGAAGGCGATGAATCTCAATTAGTTAAATCCGATCGACAATTGGCGGAAGTTGGAAGAGAAATATTTGGGATTCAAGATCAACAAGGTGTATTACAGTTTTTAGATATTTACATGTTTAATAATGTAAAAATTTCTAATGATATTATGACGCCACATTTTAGTGATTACTATGATGGTAAAAAAGCTGCAACTGATACATTAGGACCTGTGCCAATTTATTTTTATACCGTTGAAGTTGAAGCACCTGAAATCGAGATATTGTTTATTGTAAGAGGTGGAAAAAACAGTAGATATCCGAAAGAAATAATCGGAAAAATCGTCGCCGATTGGACAAAAAGTGCTTTAGTAGAGTTAGGACTAGGAGCAAAAACTTCATCTGGATACGGTTTTTTTAATGAAGTAAAAGATGTCACAGAAAAAGTAATGACTAAACAAAAATGATAAGAAGAATTGCAATTAAAATAAAGGATTAAATAATTTGTCGTCGATCGGTCTCACGACAGCAACCCCGAGGGATCGACGACAAATTATTTTTGTATAATTTATAGAAATCCCAATAAAATCAATGAATTTCATTATTTTCACGAAAATTTCAAATTGACTATTTTTTAATAAAAAGTTACTATATAGCTAACAAATGTTGATTTTATTAGGGTTTTGATCTTACCTATGAGGGATTGAAATCTGGAATTTCAATCCATCTGTCGCCATGAAGCTTTCGTTTTGATCTTACCTATGAGGGATTGAAATCCGTATAATCCTCAGCCATTTCAAAGATTCGGGATGCGTTTTGATCTTACCTATGAGGGATTGAAATACGCTTCCGGAATCACAGAAGAAAAAATAACTCAACGTTTTGATCTTACCTATGAGGGATTGAAATTGTTTCAGCAGGATCTTCTTTGACGAATCGAATATAGGTTTTGATCTTACCTATGAGGGATTGAAATCAGTGTGACTTCTTTGAAAAAACCCATGAATTTTGCGTTTTGATCTTACCTATGAGGGATTGAAATAAGTTCTCGATCACCTAGTCATCAACTACAAAGCAGAGTTTTGATCTTACCTATGAGGGATTGAAATACCAAATACGAAGCTGTTATGAAGAAAGCCGAATTGTTTTGATCTTACCTATGAGGGATTGAAATTGTGCCTCAATGCCAAAAACGAAGTCGTTGCCGTTCAGTTTTGATCTTACCTATGAGGGATTGAAATCCCGATGAAGCTAGAAAAAGCGTGGCAGTTCGATATTTGTTTTGATCTTACCTATGAGGGATTGAAATACCCTGAAACGAACGAGCCTGTCCGTGGTGAAAAGGGGTTTTGATCTTACCTATGAGGGATTGAAATTGGAATAAAGGAAATATTCATTTCCTTCGTATCCACGTTTTGATCTTACCTATGAGGGATTGAAATACTGATGATGAGTACAAGTTGTTTTTGGAAGTGTATGGTTTTGATCTTACCTATGAGGGATTGAAATTGTTTCTTCTGGTACTCCTTCATCTACAGCTTCTTCGTTTTGATCTTACCTATGAGGGATTGAAATATTCGCCTTGTACCTCTTCGATAAATTGATTGATAAGTTTTGATCTTACCTATGAGGGATTGAAATTTTGTTGCTGTTTTTGTTGTTGTTGTACCTGCCTTTTCGTTTTGATCTTACCTATGAGGGATTGAAATACTGATGCATCGTTGATATTACCGAAACGTTTTAGGTTTTGATCTTACCTATGAGGGATTGAAATCAAGAAATCACATTGACAAACGTGTACGATGGCGAGGTTTTGATCTTACCTATGAGGGATTGAAATACCTCCCGCTAAACCAAACGTTTATCCCGTTCCAAGTTTTGATCTTACCTATGAGGGATTGAAATTAAATATGTTGGTGATAAAATAATTGAAGATAGTGGCGTTTTGATCTTACCTATGAGGGATTGAAATTTGACTGAAATAACGCAACAGCGGAAACAGAAGGTAAAGTTTTGATCTTACCTATGAGGGATTGAAATTTGCTGTCGGTGTAGGTTTAAAATACCTTGAAGCAAAACGTTTTGATCTTACCTATGAGGGATTGAAATGAACGTTTGAAAGAAATTGTTCCATTCGAACGAGATTGTTTTGATCTTACCTATGAGGGATTGAAATCTGTATTTTGTCTAGAATATTTTTGACCATCTTTGTTTTGATCTTACCTATGAGGGATTGAAATAGAGATATTAAAGAAGCGATTGAAAATTTAGAATCGTTTTGATCTTACCTATGAGGGATTGAAATCAGATAGGCACATTAAAAAAGTATTGACCGGCAATACATGTTTTGATCTTACCTATGAGGGATTGAAATATGAGAGCAGAAAAAGTAATCTTTAAGAATAGTAAAGGGGTTTTGATCTTACCTATGAGGGATTGAAATATCCATCCAAGCGTTTTCAATGGTATATCAATATTAGTTTTGATCTTACCTATGAGGGATTGAAATAGAAGTGAACGACGATGGCGGCGTTATTGATTCGGCGTTTTGATCTTACCTATGAGGGATTGAAATCCGGACCCGACACCACCACAAACACCGGAACCATCGTTTTGATCTTACCTATGAGGGATTGAAATTCTCAATTTCATCTTCATTGTTGTATCCATCACGAAGTTTTGATCTTACCTATGAGGGATTGAAATTCTCAATTTCATCTTCATTGTTGTATCCATCACGAAGTTTTGATCTTACCTATGAGGGATTGAAATCCAGTCGCAAAGCATTTGACAGATGATGAGTACAAGTTTTGATCTTACCTATGAGGGATTGAAATCCAAATTGTAAAATCGCAGTTTCATCCCAACCAGCGTTTTGATCTTACCTATGAGGGATTGAAATAGAGGACAGAAAAGGTTTTTCTACCTTGTACCTTTTGTTTTGATCTTACCTATGAGGGATTGAAATTATTCGTGGCTTGTATGACACCGAAAAGAAAATCGAGCGTTTTGATCTTACCTATGAGGGATTGAAATACGGATGGCAATGATGTACTGTTGTTGCAGTTCGAGTTTTGATCTTACCTATGAGGGATTGAAATCCGTACCGCTTGCAGTTCAAACATTCATAGCCATCTCGTTTTGATCTTACCTATGAGGGATTGAAATTCCTTTGTGAAATACTGTTTTATTTCAATGCTATTTGTTTTGATCTTACCTATGAGGGATTGAAATCAGGTACCAATAAGACGGATGTTATCAATGCTGGTATTGTTTTGATCTTACCTATGAGGGATTGAAATTATAAAAATAGTCTGTTTGTAAAGCGTAAAACATTTGCGTTTTGATCTTACCTATGAGGGATTGAAATTATTATGTAAAACTAAAAAAAGAAAATGGACAAATCGTTTTGATCTTACCTATGAGGGATTGAAATTCAGATGTTATTGACGGCGCTCCAAATACGCCACATCCGTTTTGATCTTACCTATGAGGGATTGAAATATAAATATATAAAAGGAGTGTTTTTGATGGTTGAAGTTTTGATCTTACCTATGAGGGATTGAAATTAAAAATGTGGCGTATGTTGCCGGCCTAGGTGAGGGGTTTTGATCTTACCTATGAGGGATTGAAATTCTGGTGGAAATCGGGCAAACGGATGGGCTATCAGAGTTTTGATCTTACCTATGAGGGATTGAAATTGACCAACAAAATGGTCGGCACCTTTGATAATTGCATGTTTTGATCTTACCTATGAGGGATTGAAATTCTAAAGAAATCCAAGAAGCGATTACACGTGACTTGGTTTTGATCTTACCTATGAGGGATTGAAATCTGTAAAAAGCAGTTAGAGCAATTAGCAATCAACAGTTTTGATCTTACCTATGAGGGATTGAAATTAAAGACGGGATGAACGAAATATCAGAGAACAATTTTGTTTTGATCTTACCTATGAGGGATTGAAATTTGAAAATGAATTTGAAGCATATGACTACGCGGCTCGTTTTGATCTTACCTATGAGGGATTGAAATATGGCTTTCGCCAGTAATCTCGCAGCGATTTCCTTGTTTTGATCTTACCTATGAGGGATTGAAATACGAGTTAGAAGGATATGATTTCCCGGAATTAAAAGTTTTGATCTTACCTATGAGGGATTGAAATCCGATACTTTCTTCTGAAAAAATTCTGGATTGACTTTGTTTTGATCTTACCTATGAGGGATTGAAATACCATAGCGCGCTGTTGTATTGGCAAATCTCTTATCGTTTTGATCTTACCTATGAGGGATTGAAATACTAAAATCAAGTTAATATAGTCAACCTCGGCACACAGTTTTGATCTTACCTATGAGGGATTGAAATAAGAGTTTGAAGGCTACGATTTAGATAAAGTATCTCTGTTTTGATCTTACCTATGAGGGATTGAAATTCTAAAATGTATAGTTCTTTTTATTTGCCAAAAGTTGTTTTGATCTTACCTATGAGGGATTGAAATTGGATAACTCCGCTATTCGTTTTCCAGTAAGCTGTGTTTTGATCTTACCTATGAGGGATTGAAATGGGCTCGCAGAAGGTATCGAGAAGAACATCAACGCCGTTTTGATCTTACCTATGAGGGATTGAAATTATTGATGGTACGTTGCTTATCATGGGATTTGATACGTTTTGATCTTACCTATGAGGGATTGAAATATGAGTAAAATCGCACGATTGACAAATGACAATAAATTGTTTTGATCTTACCTATGAGGGATTGAAATAAAGAACATGCATTAAAATATCTAAACAAAAAAGCTGTGTTTTGATCTTACCTATGAGGGATTGAAATTTCGTTCCGGACGTGACAACTGACGGCGGTGTTGGTGTTTTGATCTTACCTATGAGGGATTGAAATTTCGTTCCGGACGTGACAACTGACGGCGGTGTTGGTGTTTTGATCTTACCTATGAGGGATTGAAATCCCGGAATGTTACAGATTATGAAACTGAAATGAGTGGTTTTGATCTTACCTATGAGGGATTGAAATTTCGAAAAGTCAGAAGAGATAGTAAAAAGCGTGTGAGTTTTGATCTTACCTATGAAGGATGTTGATGGTAATTAATTTTTGTAGTGTTTGGCAATTAAGGTTATGCATAAATTTTTGCATATTTGACGCTTTACATGGAGTGGCGGGCATGATAGGCTACTTTGCCTTGCAAAGTCCAAATATAATTATGGCTTGCTCCCTTTGCAAGAAATCATGCCCGCAGAGGCTCCATGTCAAGCGATTATAGATACGAATAATTATTCAAGATATCGAATAAATTTAATTGCCATTTCATGCATTTTTTAATTGCCAAAAACAGAGTAAATCCAGCTTTGCCCGGCCATACATGATTCGTTTCATCAGCTTCAATCGGTGAACATGGCCTTCCACAACTCCGTTACTGTAGGAAGTACTAAATGCCAGCTTAATCGACTGTAAATCCCTAC
>NZ_JBHSNQ010000017.1:0-565 GCF_042655065.1 Ureibacillus suwonensis | reverse complement strand
TGTAAATACTTACGAATCAATTTCAGTAATGGTTTATCTTGGATTCTCTTCGCGAGTGTACCCATTAATCTGTCATGGTTGACCTTATCAAAGAATTTCTCCAAGTCCATATCTACAACCCATCGATATCCATCTCTTATATATTCTTTCGCTTTCCTCACCGCATCATGAGCACTTCGGTTTGGTCGAAATCCGTAGCTGTTTTCAGAGAATGTAGGGTCATACACTTTTGAAAGTACTTGGGCGATTGCTTGTTGAATCAAACGGTCTGTTACGGTAGGGATTCCTAGTAAACGAACACCGCCGTCAGGTTTCGGGATTTCGACTCTGCGGACTGGCATTGGTTCATAAGTTCCCTTGAGAATTGCCTCCTTAATAGATAGCCAGTTTTCGACTATGTGCTGTCGTAAGTTTTGTACGGGCATCATATCTACTCCATGGCTTCCTTTATTCTGTTCTACACGTTTTAGTGCTTGAAGCATGTTCTCCCGTGACAGGATTTGATTCAAAAGCATCGTTATTCTCCTTCCGTGAATAGCTGTTCTCTTTATGCCAGTGGTCACTC
>NZ_JBHSNQ010000016.1:0-17304 GCF_042655065.1 Ureibacillus suwonensis | reverse complement strand
CCCACAACATACTGAAATGGGCCGCAAATTCCCAAACCAATTTCAAAAATAAGGAAACAGAGCGAATGGAAAAACTCATTGTTTTCTCCATTCGCTCTGTTTTTATGGACTTTTTAGACAAGCCCTTGGATCTTTCATATGAAACAATGTTCAAAATACTTTTTCTATCAATCCGTCTTTTAAAGACATCGTTCCTTTACAAGGACCTGCCACATTTATTACAAAACTTTGCATCAATTTTATTTAACTCTTTGCAGTAATGACATTGTTTTGCCTCAACAACAGAACTTGTCCCTTTTTGCATAGCTCGGGCAATGGTTTCTACCCCATCTTTTGTTTCTTCAGCTAAATAATTAAATGTATCTTTCACAACGGGTGCCATTTCTCTAGTTTGATATTTGGCAATTTCTGAACCGTAACCAAGGCTACTTAAGGTAAATCCGACAGCTGTTAACGGTATTCCAAGAAAAAACAATCCGAAGTATTTCGGTTCTTCAAACATATCCAATGTTAAAAAATCAACAAGTGCAATCACTATACATAAAATGCCAAACCCTAAAACAATCGGGCCAAGTATACGAAATATTTTTCGCCGCTTTAAATGCTCTTCTGTAATGAACGGTTGTTTATTCATAGTCATCACTCCTTTTTCAGCTTAATTTATATACGATTAACATCAATGTATGGTGTCAGCAAATTTAATAATCTCCAATTGCTTTAAAAGAAAAAACCACTACCAACCTCTCCCTTTTCATCTTTCAGAAAGAGTTTTTGAAATGTTGGTAGTGGCTAAAATGTTAAGTTAATCTATATGTTGTACCAACACTTTTGATATTAAAAGCTATGTTATACCCCCAATAAAACTTCTGAGAATGACGGTTCAATTACCGCTCGTTAGGACAGCTTCATTTTCTGGACCCTCAACATCCTTTTAATTGTAAAGAGCCCGTAGCCGATTCCTACAATACTAAAAATATTCATAATGCTTATGGTCCAATAGAAGATTTCCACCTGTTGATATTTGTTTGTCAGGAGCCAGCCAAGTACAACAATGATTGCAAAGTAAAAAAAATTTAACAGAAACGCATGAACCCCTTTTCCAAGTTGTTCCATTACGATTAACGTCGTTAGCATCGGTCCCATAAAGGTATAAGATAGACCAACAATTTTTAGATAGTTAGAAGCATGTTGAGCAGTTTCGGCATTTGCAATAAGGAAGTTAGCAATCGTTTGACTGGCAAAGAAAACAAACACACCTATAATTATATAAATCCCGAAAATATGGATGAGGCCTTTTTTAAAAGTATCATAGGAACGGTCAAGTTTGGTTCCGCCAATATTTTGATTCATGATTAGACCAATGGCTCCACCGAAAGCAATTCCGATGGCAATCGCCATGGTCTGTACACGGTAGGCAGCGCCAAACCCTGCCACCACTTCTTCCCCAAAGGGCATGCTATCCTGTTGAAGAAAAAGGTGCTGAAAAAGATTAATATGTAGGAAAGCATGACCGGTATTCCAATCGACAATAATTTTTGCTTTACAGTCGGATCTAATTTCAAAAACTGCAAGTTTATCTTTTTTATTTTGATTCTTAAAATATCCTTTTTTATTAGTAAGCGCCAAATATCCCACACCTTCTAACCATTTTGATGTTTTGTGATAATGAGATCAACATCAAAAGTTAGGAGGTTTTTATTTTTATGTCCCCAGATGAACGAAAACAATTGTGGCAACAACGAATCGAATCTTATCGATCTAGTGGAGAGTCAAGTATAAAAGCTTGGTGCAAACAAAATCAAGTAGGTCATCGAAGTATGTATAAATGGATGAAAAGACTAGAGTTAGAGACAACTGAAACTTCACGGACTTCCCCTCAATGGCTAACTGTTGAAGTATCCCATTCGTTGGATGAAAAAAACTCCCCGCTCATCGTTAACATTGGGGAATTTTCCATCGAAGTAAAAGAAGGTTTCAATCCACTCCTTTTCAACGAAGTGGTTCAGGTGCTGAAAACACATGTTAAGTAAAACATCCATTCAACATGTTTATTTAGCAGCGGGGGCAACGGATTTACGCAAGTCGATTGATGGATTAGCAGCCATTGTTCAAATGAGCTTTCAGTTAAATCCTTTCTCTTCTAATCTCTTTGTTTTCTGTAATCGGAAACGAGATAAATTGAAAATTCTCCATTGGGATCACAATGGGTTTTGGTTGTACTATCGTCGTTTAGAGAAAGGGGTCTTTCAATGGCCTGATGAAAGAACTCCCGGCCCTTTGTGCATCACTCCCCGCCAATTCAGTTGGTTGCTCGATGGTCTTTCATTTGAACAAAAACAAGCACATGAACAAGTATCAGCTAAAATCATGGTTTAAAAGGAATTTGACATTGACCTGTCAATTCCTTTCCTTTATGTGCGCCCGGCATGTACATGAACTATAGGGTGTAAGTCCCGAACCCCTAAGACAGAAGCAGAGGTTAGCTCAACGAAAGGGTGTCCGTGGTGACGCGGAATCTGAAGGAAGCTGGAGGCAAAACACCGGTCCGAGGAACACGAACCTCATATAAGGCTAGGTATGATTGAGTGAGTTTGCATCACAAAACAAAGCTCTTTCTGTCGAAGGTCATATCGAGTAAATGAGGCGGATAGATGGTGTGAAAGTGCATGTACTTACCCGGGGAGGTCTGGCGGATATGTGAAGTACTCTTCATAACCTACTTAGTGATAAGTAGCTGAACCGTCAGAAGTCAGCAGAGGTCATCGTATTAGTTGGTTTAGAACTACTAAGAAGGACCGAACAATTAAGAGAGAATAGCCCTTGGCATTCAGTGAGTCATGATGAACACAGAAAACGTAGTACCTCACTTGAGGAAGGAAGCGGTGAATCCCGTGGGGGACTCTTTTCGAACAATTACCATTGATAGATCACAATGATGTAGAAGCCATCGATCAACTCCTTCCTTGGTCGAAGACAATTCCAGAAGAATGTCGCATACCAAATAAAACTAAATAGAGCATATAATAAACGCCCACGAAAAAACACGTGAGCGTTATTTTACGCTTACATTGATAAGGAGATGACAACATGAGTGATGTTAATGAACTACTAGAAGAAGCTATTAAGGAAACTGAAAACTTGAATGAAGGTGAAGTCTTTCTTGTTAAAGATTTGTTCAAGGGTTATGTATGGAATAGAATACCCAGAAAGGATCGACTTCTGCTTGGGACTTTATTTTTAAACTACGTAAATAAAATGGAAGGTAATATAAAGGCGATTGAAAAGACCTCATCTAACCAGCAGAGGTATCAGAAGGTTTGAGGATATAGCAAAACTATTATGAAGGGCAATAAAAAACTATAAATTATATTAGGGTGTATGGGGTGGATGCTTTGCTTAATTTAAGGCAATTAGTAGATGGTTTTTTCTTGCTTGTTCAGTGTAAGAGTATTGAAATTTATAATGAGTTTAGCCCACCACATGAACTGGGGATATTCGTACGTGAAAAGCTTACAAACGAAATTATGCAAATAAAGAAACGCTTGATTCTTACGTTACGTAAAGTTGTACAATGAATTCGGAGGTTGATTGAGATGATGAAAGAGCAAATGTCCATTGGAGAATTCTCCCGTATAGCTCGTGTCAGTCCACGCACGCTGCGATTTTATGAAGAGCAAGGCTTGCTCAAGCCAAGCTATATTAGTGATTCCGGGAGAAGGTATTATCGCCCGGACGATCTAATTCCGCTACAGCAAATCATTGCATACAAATATCTTGGTTTTTCACTGAAAGACATTAAAGCGATCATGTCCGGACAAGCGGGGGACAGTAACGCCTTGCTACGATCTTTGCGAATGCAGAAGCAGGCTTTGGAGCATAAACAGCAACACATTCAGCAAATATTGAAAGCGATTGATCATGCTACCGCGGTACTTGAAGCCGAGCATAGGATAGATCCGCAAGTGATCTCCTTCTTGATTCACAGCATCGTGACGGAGCAGCAACAGATGGAATGGATGTCTGATTGGTTTCCAGAGCCGTTGATTCAGAGAATAAAGGAAAATTTCGCGGACGAAAGCAAAGAGCGGGACTGGAACATGCGCTCGACATTGCTCCTTCAGGACCTCAAACAAGCATTGCGCAACCATCGTCCAGACTCCGAAGAAGTCCAGCAGCTCATCGAGCAATTTATGGCTCTCGCTAACGAACTGATGGGCGACAATTGGTACTTTATGAATGAATATGCGGATCACTTAGAAAATATAGAACTGCCCGCTGCGATCGGTACCCCGTTTACAGAAGAGGAAGAGAAATGGTTTGCAGAAGCGTTCGAGTACTATTCCATAAAGAAAGGACTGTTTTCAGATGGACACAGAGAGAGTGAATAATCATGACCAGGGACGACAATGGCGGAAGTTTTTGCGAATGTTGCGCAGTGCCGTTCCCAGGAGAGGGCTGTTTGCCGTTGCCATCATCCTAAGTGTATTGGAAGCTGCAGGCGGCTTGATTGTGCCGCTTTTCACCCGTGATTTGATTGATCAATTTGCGGCTAGTGGTCTCGATATCGGTGTCATCATTTGGCTCATAGCGGCGTTTTTTGTGCAGGCGGCTGCGGGCGGATTTTCCTACTATTTCATGACGTATATTGGCGAGATGTTCGTGAGAAACATCCGATTGCGCTTGTGGAATCACATTCTAAAACTCAAAGTTTCCTACTTTGACAAGCACGAATCCGGCGAGCTGATCAGCCGTGTTACGCAGGATACGAACACGCTTAAGACACTAATAACGAACCATCTCGTCACCTCCATCTCCGGCATTCTTTCGATCATCGGCGCATTAGTGATCCTGTTTGTCATCGACTGGAAAATGACGCTCATTATGCTTTCCGCAGTGCCAGTGTCCATGCTGATTTTGGCACCATTAGGCAGACTGGTGTACAAAATTTCCTTGCAAATGCAAGATGAGCTTGCCGCTTTCAGCGCGGGACTCGGTCGCGTGCTCAGCGACATCCGTCTTGTGAAATCGCACAATGCCCAGTCCGTTGAGCGCGAAGGGGGCGAGCGAAAGATTGCCAGCTTGTTTCACTTCGGCATGAGAGAAGCACGCATCCAAGCATTCGTCTCACCACTAATGACAACCGTGATCATGGCCGTGCTGGTCGTCATCATCGGATACGGTGGAGCGCGCGTTTCCGCCGGTGATCTGTCTGCCGGAACACTGGTTGCTGTCATTATTTATATGTTCCAGGTCGTAGTGCCATTCAGCATGCTGGCACAGTTTTTCACCGCCTTTCAAAAAGCGATGGGAGCGACCGAGCGCATCCAAGAGTTGCTATGCACTGATCCAGAGCAGTCAACAGGACGCTTACAGCAAAATCAGCAAAATGATGATCCTGACCATCAGGAGCCAGGCCGTCAATCGAAGCCTGATTTCGCAACCGCGTTAACGCTGTCTGCGGACTGGGAGCAATCGGAAGATGCGTCATACCAAGTCGATTGGAATCAGCCCATCCACTTCAAGGACGTATCCTTTGGCTATGGGCAAGAGGACGAGGTGCTGCGCAGCTTAAACTTCACGATTGAGCCGGGGCAAACTGTCGCCTTCGTCGGGCCGAGCGGTGCCGGTAAGACAACGATCTTCTCCTTGTTGGAGCGGTTTTATGAAACGTCGGCGGGCAGCATCATGCTCGGAGAGCAGAACATCGAACAAATTCCGCTTCACGCTTGGCGGGAAGGGATCGGATACGTCCTGCAAGAAAGCCCGCTCATGTCAGGTTCGATCAAAAGCAACATCACGTACGGGCTCACGCGTCCGGTTACCGACGACGAAGTGCGCGAGGCTGCGCGTCTTGCTAATGCCGCGGCATTTATCGAACAATTGCCGTCAGGATACGACACCGAGGTTGGCGAACGGGGCATCAAGCTGTCCGGTGGTCAGCGCCAGCGCATCGCCATTGCTCGCGCTCTGCTGCGCGATCCAAAGCTGCTACTTCTGGACGAAGCGACGTCGAATCTGGATAGCGAATCGGAAGCACTTGTCCAGGAAGCACTGCAAAACTTGATGCATGGTCGCACGACGCTTATCATCGCGCATCGCTTGTCAACCGTCGTTGATGCAGACCAAATCATCTTCCTCGAGAATGGCATCTTGACTGGCCAAGGAACGCATGCTCAATTGATGGATGGACATGCATTGTACCGTAAGTTCGTTCATCAGCAGATGAAGCAAGAATCCAACTTCAGCGTCTATACTTCCTAGGGACGCAATCGGCGATGTATTCATTTTTTCGATATGTAAAAATTAATCGATATATTCCCGCCTACCGATAGTGCAAAAAGTGCCTTTGACTTGTTTCCGACTACCGACAATGTAAAAGACATCAATCCACCCCGCTCGTTGCATGTGGAGTGCGTAATAGGAATATGTCGAGACGATACGTAGAAGTACTGAATTATCAGTATTCTGCAAAGTATGCTTCGTTTACGACTAATGGAAAGGACTACAGGAATAAGGTGTTAAACGATAAAATCGAGGTTTCTATTGTTCTCGACTTGGAATGGATAGATACACCTAGTGATTTTTAATTGAAAACAAGAATATCCAAGAGAGCGTCCTTATCGGGGCGTTCTCTTTTTATATAGATATTTCTTCAAAGAGCCGGTTGTCCCTCTCAGGCAGCCGGCATTTTTCATGAAAGGAGCGATTCGGCAATGCGCTGCTATTGTTCAGTTTTTTTGTCCCCGGTCTTCGGCAGTTCGCCGGATATTTCGTAGGCATCCTGCGCATCCCCTATTTGACGTTTGCCGTCTATGCCTACATCGGCGCCGTGCTGTGGGTGACCTTCTTCTTCGGCATCGGATTTGTTTTCGGCAAAGAGTGGCAGATCATCCTCGGTTGGGTGGAGCGGCATTTCGCGTTTGTCGCCGCGGGGGTCGCGGCGCTTGTGGCATTCATGATTTTCAGATGGAGCAAATCCGCCAAGGCGGAGAAGGGAATCAAGTGATCCGCGTTTGGTCAGAACCTGATGCGGCAGTTCCAGACGGTGACTCAATTTGCCAATCAGCAATTTGACCAACATTTTCGCGATATCGAAAACCGGACGCTGAACATTCTGGAGAACGCCAAGCTTTTGGTATAAATGAAGCGCGCATGCGTATTTTCGGCCGAAAATGCGTATGCGCGCTTTTTGCATTTGCGCCGGGCATGGTTACTCCAAGCCCTTTTTGCCGTGTATCCAAAAAGGCTTCGCTCTTATTTGCTTGCTGTTCCATCCTAATTCGTCTTTCAGGTGCTTGTGAAGCAATTTGCACATTTCACCATCACCTGCGACGTAAATGGTCGTGTTGTTTGTCGGTTGGGGCAGCGAGGCTTCAACTGAAGAGATTACGGTTTGATATTGTTGCGGTGAGGTTGTAATAAACTCAAATGGTGAATGTCCGTCTATATCCGGAAAAAAATCGGCTTGATTTTGGCCGAATATAAAACCTGATACACGATTCTGATTCCTGAAGAGACGACGCAGACCGTAAAAATGGCCTAAAGCTGTAATATCTCCGATCATCACGGCATCAGCAGCATCATCATGGATGATCAGGTTGCTGGAATGCTTCATAAAATAAACGTCGTCACCCATGTTTACGTTATTGATCCATTTTGCTCCGGGTCCGTTTGAAAAAGTACATACGGCAAGATCGAGTGTTTGAGTTTGAGCATCAAAGTTCCATATGGAGTAGGAACGTACGCGATCTCTTAACGGCGCTTGTTGGTCCGTCCCGACGAGGATTCTTAAAAAATCTTGGGGACGATACGAAAATGCATTGGGTTCTTGCAGCCGGATAGAAAGTTTGAACGTATGTTCAGCTACTTTGATTTTATTTACCACCTTTGCATGCGTAGCAAGACTTTTCGCTAACTTTTCGATAATACCCATATATATCACATCCTCTCAGCGATTTCTTGTTCCTGAGCTTTTAGCTTTTTTGGAAGCTTTCATGTCCCACCTTCCTGAACATAGTGTTGTTTATTTATCAGCGTATTTAGTATAAAATGAAAGTACAACTTAAACAATAGGCAATCCAAAACGATTTGTCGGTTAATCAACAGACAGTAAAAAAGTGTCGGCCAGGGAGTTGTCGCTATGGAAAAAAAGCAAGATTTGCGCGTTGTCAAAACGCTCGAGGCGATCAAAAAAGCATTTTTTGAATTGCTTGAAGAAAAAGGGTTTGAAGCCATTACAATTAAGGATATTACAGAAAAAGCACGGATTAACCGTGGCACGTTTTACGCTCATTACCATGATAAATACCATTGTTTGTCCAGCTATGAATCGGAATTTATGGAAGGAATCATCGACATTGCGAAAAGACATGATCCGTCAAAGAGAACCATTAACTTCAAGAACGATTCGCTCTCGATTGCAATTGAAATTTTTCAATACCTTTATCTGAATAAAGATATGTTAAAAGCGCTTCTCAGCCCTAAAGGTGACCCATACTTTCAATCAAAGCTGAAACAAACCATGTGGGAACTGTTATTTGAAAAAACGACTCCTTCACTGATTAACTCGGACCAAATGCGGGTATCGCCCGAATATTTTGCCTCTTACATTTCCGGTGCGCATTTAAGTGTGATACAAGTTTGGTTAAACAATGGCTGCAAGGAAACACCGGAGGAAATGGCAAAGGTATTATCCATGCTTACTGTGAAAGGTCCTTTTTATGCAGCAGGACTTATTCGGGATTAGGAAAAAGACTCATCTGCCGAGCGGCTGAAGCTTTCGTACTTCGCGGTCAAGGAGGTTTTGATTGATTTCAAGTCCATCCGAATCGCCTCTAATTCAATTTCCGGTCATGTCGTCTCCGGTTTCAAGGGCGTGCGGGCGGCCGCCCTGGCGGCCGTCGCCCTGTACGGCATCAGCAGCTATGCGTTCAACCCCGCCCAGCAGCACCGGCTGATCGGATTGTCCGGTCCGTCCGCCGGTATCGTCCTCTCGCTCAACGCTTCCGCCATCTATCTGGGAAGCGCCGGGGACGCGTTCCTCGGCGGGCTCGTGCTGAAATACGGCTCTGTCGCTATGATCGGGTACTTCGGAGGGCTTGGGCGTTTGCGGCTTTGGCCTTGATTGGGCTAAGCCTTCTGTCGCGGACGAAAGAGCGAAGCGGACAACCGGCGAACGGGTGATCATTGATTGATAGCGCATAAGGGATAAAAGAGCCGGGCAAGCGGGTGCGGGAAGCTTTCCCGCTTGCCGTATGCCGTTTTTGACTTATAGGTTAAAATAGCTATGTGAGTCGCCGAAAGCGGATATTTTGGAAATGTGCTTTGCGCGCGGCACATTTCAGGCAATATGAGGCAGAACGGAGCGGGAAAAATGGCGAAATCCGGCGCGACGGACCAGGAAAAACCATTCAAACGGAAGACATCGACATCGAAAGCTTCCCGCCGCGCGGAATTGCGGCCGAAGACATCCGGGCCGGCGATCTCATGGTCGTCACGATCAAACGGATCGGCATCAATGGAGAGGGTGTCGGATATTACAAGCGCAAAGCGGTTTTCGTTCCCGGGGCGTTGCCGGGGGAAGTCGTGAAAGCGAAGGCGGTGCTGGTGGAACCGACCTACATTTCCGCTGCTCTCGCGGAGATCGAAAAAACATCCGGCCACCGAAAAACGCCCGAATGCCCCGTATACGACATTTGCGGCGGCTGCCAGCTTCAGCACATGGATTATGCCGGACAACTTGCGGCGAAGGAAGAACTGGTGAGGGAAGCGTTTCGCCGATATGTCGGCGATGTGCCCGTTCCGATCCGCCCCATCGTTGGCATGGCCGATTCGTGGGGGTACCGCCACAAGGCGCAGCTGCAGGCGGGTGTCGTGAGCGGGCGAACGGTGCTCGGCCTGTATTCGCCGGCGAGCCGCAGGCTTGTCGACATTGCCGGCTGTCCGGTGCAGCAGCAGGACATCAATCAAGCCGCAGAAGCGATTCGGGGCATTATGGAAGAGCTGGGTATCCCGCCTTACCGGGAAAAAGCAAGGGAGGGCCTGCTCCGCACCGTGGTCCTGCGAAAAAGCGCCTATTCCGGCGAACTGCAAGTCACCTTTGTCCTCGCGAAGGATCGCTTGCCGCAGGCGAAACAACTGATTGCAGCGATCACCGCCAGGCTGCCGCAAGTGGCCACGATCGCCGTCAACATTCAGCCCAAAGATACGCCCCTGGTCTTTGGCGACCGCACCCGTGTGCTGTGGGGCAAACCGGACATCGAAGAGCGGCTGGGCGGCCTGTCGTACCGCTTGTCGCCAAGGGCTTTTTTTCAGATTAATCCTGTACAAACGGCGGTTTTGTACGATTATGTCAAAGAAGCCGCGGCCTTGACCGGCACCGAGCGCGTGGTGGACGCCTATTGCGGCACGGGAACGATCGCCCTCTGGCTGGCCGAGCAGGCGGCGGAAGTGCGCGGGATCGAGGAAATCGCCGAGGCCGTCCGGGACGCGAGGCAGAACGCGCGGTTCAACGGGATCGGAAATGTCCGGTTTTACCATGGAAAAAGCGAGCAGCTTCTGCCCGCCTGGATCAAGGAAGGGTACCGGCCCGACGTCATTGTCGTCGATCCGCCCCGCACCGGCTGCGACCGCAAATTTCTGTCCGCCGTGATCAAGGCCCGGCCAAAGCGGTTCGTCTACGTCTCCTGCAATCCCGCCACTTTGGCCAAAGACTGCAAGGTGCTTCTGGATGGCGGCTTCGCGATGGAATGGATTCAGCCCGTAGACATGTTTCCGCAGACAAGCCATGTGGAGTGCTGTGCATTGATAAAGAGGATTGATGACTGATTCAAGAATCTGTAAAAGATTCTCGGACTCCTAACTGTTTTTATTAGGATTAATTGTTGAAAGGGATGCAGTGTTTTGATTGATTCTACAAGTAATCGAAGTACATGGGAGAAAATAACGGAAAGAAAAATACGATATGATTCGAAAATTGTTGAGTGTAAGTGCCGTTTATTAAGTGCTCGAAATCGCTGTAGGATTTTATTTCATTTAATAGAAGAACCTTTTACATTGACAATGAATGATTTGCATGTAACAATTCCACTCGGGGGTTATACAATTGCTTATTATTGGCTGGATCGTCCATATAACTTATATTTTTGGAGAGACCAAGCAGGAAATTATTTAGCTTCATATTTTAACATTGTAAAGAATACAAAGTTTGAAGATAACATGGTAATATTCGAAGACTTGATTATCGATGTACTGGCGCTGCCAAATGGAGAGTATTTTATTTTGGATGAAGATGAATTGCCTGAACCCTTTGAAACATTTGAGAAGGGGTACGCCAAAGGTGCGTTGGAAACATTATTAAGTTCAATGGACGATGTACTCACGCAAACGATTGCAGAATCCGAAAGTATTTATAATCATAAAAGGTTTATTCCCCTATTAGAAAAGGGTTAAGTTGTTTTTATTGCATTTCCTACAATCAGGTTATTGTGCGTTATCCTAATTTTTTAAACTAAGTTGAAGGACACTACTTGCTGCATGTGCAGCCTGTAGTGTCTTTTTTATTCTTAAGAAACATCCATAAATCTCTGAATAATTCATCTCGAAAATTTAGGATAGACATGCTTATTACGTGTATTTTTTAAAACTTAAACATTTGCAGAATAATCGGTGCACCTTTTGGCGGCAGGTCTTCAGTTATTAACTTGAGCATGCCGCACTCTACTTCGTAATTTTCTTTAGGTTGAAGCACTCCGTTAATAAATAAATTCATATAGGAGACTGTACTTGGATCCATGATTTTGTGATGTTTTCCTTTTGTAATCCCATCTTGATCTCTATAGACTCTTGACTTCCCATTTGAAATTGTAAAGTACTCAAAAACTTCAACCTTTTTTGGAAGGCGAAAGGAAAATTCTGTCGGCGGCAAAGGAGGGATTCTTAATAATGGCTTGGGTAAATTATTTACACCTGTTTGTTTGTTCATCATTCCGATCCTTCCAGATAATTACTAACTCTTTTTTTATTTTATGCCTAAGTCAATAAAAAATTTCACCATATAATAAAGCGAAAATGAACTTCAAGGAGGAAACTTCATGCCATTGGAAATTTTGAAGCTTGCAATTAATGCGGCCACAACTGTAGTTACTTCTCCAGATGTACAAAAATTTTTTTATGTAGTAGATGCGGATGTATCTGGTGGAACAACGTTAACCATTGACGCAGATGATTTTATGGATGATACAGGGGCAACAGGAGTTACACTTCCGGAATTAGCTGATGAAAATAGTTATTTTATTGTTTATGTAAATGGTGTCCAAGTAATGCAAGACTTAGTGACATATAACCCAGGCGGATCGGGTGCAGGATCTCTTGTAATTAATGTCCCTGCAGGATCCGATATTATTGCAAATTCACCGGTCGTTCTTGTCGTAACAAACTTTAATCCAACAGCCCAAACGACTATTAATACTTAAGAAGTTGTATAATAAATGAATTAAGATTATCCGTATACAAAGGCAAAGCACCTCCTTTCGATTAGAAGAGGTGCTTTGTTAGTTTAGAGAATGTGGACGAGATAAGTTATTTGAAATAAATTACTAATAGAAATTCCCATGATGTACAAGGCCGGATTAAAAAACTAATTGAACTCCCCTTAAATCTTTAGATTGGAAGAGGATGAGAAAGAATATGGAAAAGAGGAATTTAAATTTAATCTTTATGGCTTCAAATATATTGATTGGTGTAATTCTTGGATTATTCATCGTTTACAGTATAAAGAAGGAGTTCAACTTAAGTGTTTTCCTCGGTGCTTTAACATCCACCGTGGTCAAGTCCAAATTATTGTGTAAATTCCCCTTTGATAGAAAACATGGACCTGATGACTTGACGTATGGTAGGTAAGTCCGGCAAGTCTCCCTGCCGGTCGTCTTCCCGGACCAATGATCATGTTGTCAAGGAACAGGTGTGTCAAGGAGCTTTCGCGGCAACTCCTCGCTTCCGAGGTATTCCACGTTCTCCTTGACACAGCGAAGGGGTTATCCCACTCTCTTGATCGCCGGAGCCTCCTGATTCACCGATCGGACTCCTTGCTCTTTCATTTTCCGCCACCGCCAATATTCGGACATATCCAAGTATTTGCGCCCTGACATCCATTTTTCGTCGATTTCGATCAACACGGCGCCAACGAGGCGATACACCGATTCCCGGTTCGGAAAGATGCGGATGACCCGTTCTCTGCGGCGGATTTCCTCGTTCAGCCGTTCCACTCCGTTGGTCGTGCGCAGGCGCCGCCGGTAACGGTCCGGATAGTCCAATACGGCGGTGGCGTCTTCGAATCCCTCTTCGAGGATTTGCATGGCTTTTGGGGCTTTTTCTTCCCATTTGGCCAGCACTTGTTCCAATAACAGCCGGGCCGTTTGCTTGTTTGGGGCATGAAGAATCCCGCGAATCTCCTCAAGCAAGGCATCCTGCATATACTTTGGTGCGGCATCGAGGATATTGCGAATAAAATGTGTCTGGCATCGCTGCCATGTCGCTCCTTGGAAATGCTTTTCAATCGCTTGTACAAGCCCGCCGTGCTGATCCGAGATAATCAAGTCCACTCCCCGGAGTCCTCGGTCTTTCAGCCATCCGAAGAACTCGCTCCAGCTGGACTCCGATTCACTGTTTCCGATTTGCAGGCCAAGAATTTCCCGGTATCCTTCCTCATTCACTCCTGTGGCAATCAAAACGGCTCTGGAACGTACCCGTCCATCTTCCCGGACTTTCGTATAAATCGCATCCACCAGTACAAACGGATACACGTGTTCATGAAGGGAACGGTAATTCCAGTCTTGGATAATCGGATCCAGCCCCTTGCACAGCGAGGAAACCGTGGATTTGGAAAACGAGGTGCCGCACAACTCCTCCGTGATTTGGGTGATTTTTCGGGTAGACACCCCGTTTACCACCATTTCCATGAGTGCCAGTACCAGTGCTTGTTCGCTCCGTTGATACCGTTGGAACAGTTCCGTAGAGAACTCTCCATCTCTTGTTCGTGGAACGCGCAAGGTCAACCGTCCCACCCGGGTTGTCAGCTGGCGTGGATATGAACCATTTCGATAGCCTTTTCGTTCTTCCGTTCGTTCATAACGACGAGCCCCCAGCTGTTCTTCCACTTGCGCCTCGAGGATTTGATTGAGGACTTGTTCCAATAGCTTAGCTAAATTGTTTATTGCAAAATAAAAATACAGAGTTCTGCAAGGAAAACGTGCAGAGATTGATTGGGTAAAAAAAAAGCTTGCCAGCTCCTAAAATTCCCTCTACTGTTAAGGTTGTGAAGACTAAAACAGTGGAGGTAAAGAAAGGATGCTAGCAATGCCTGAAATTCATTATATCAAACATTTAAGGGAAAACAAAGATCTGTCGATCTCGGAAATTGCGAGAAAGACAGGGCTGAATTGGAGAACTGTCAAGAAATATGCCGATGGAAATATTGGCGGACAAAAAATCATGAAAAAGAAACGGGGGATGATGTACGAGCTAGGATATGGGGAGATCATCGATGACTGGCTGGAGGAGGACGCGAAGCTGCCACGAAAAGAGCGAAGAACCAATCGAACCATGTTTGAACAACTGCAAAAAGAGCATGGTTTTCCCGGTTCTTACCGAACTGTATGTGCCTACATTCAGGAACGGAAGCCGCATATCAAGGCAGAAAAGGAAAAACGATACGAACGGCTGGAGCATCCTCCGGGGGAAGCCCAAGTCGATTTTGGCACGATGCAAGTAGTGAAGGATGGAGCTCTTGAAGATAAAAAGCTCTTGATTTTGAGCTTCCCCCATAGTAATGCTGGATTTGCTCATCCTCTCCCGTCAGAAAATAGGGAATGCTTCTTGGAAGGATTGAAACAGTTATTTCATCAAGCAGGGGGAGTGCCGAGGCGTTTAAGGATGGACAATTTGTCCGCTGCCGTGGTGACAGTCGGGAAAGGAGATAACCGTCAGTATACCGAAGCGTTTCTGCGTTTCCAAGCCCACTACGGGTTTGAAGTACAGCCGTGCAATCCCGCCAGCGGGCATGAAAAAGGGAATGTGGAGAGGAAAGTATACTACGTACGCCATCGTTGTTTCGTTCCCGCCCCTGTGGTGGAAAGCGATGAACAGCTGACCGAATGGCTACGGGTCAAAATGATCGAAGATCGTTCTCGCCTTCACTATGAAAAAGGAGTGCCAATTGAAGAGTTGTGGAAAGAAGATCAAAAAGAGCTGAAAGCATTGCCTTTGGACAATCTTCCGATCTTCTCTTTGGATACGGTGAAAGTAAACAAATACGGGGAGATTACAGTGGATGGGGAAAAGTGGGTGATCCATCAAGCTCGGGTGAATCAGTCTCTCGTGGTGCAAAAAGGGTGGGATCGCTTTATCTGCCTATCCAATCAAGGAGAAGTCGTTTTTGAAGCTCCTCGGCCGTATATGAACCAGAAACAAGAAATCCCTTGGGAAGAGATTTTCAACGATTGGGAGAAGAAGCCTCGATCCGTGAGTTATTCGCGATTTTTTAAGTACTTGCCAGAGAAGGTGCAAACATATTTGACCTTCCGTAAGGAAGAGGTCAAACAGCGCGTTCGGGGAGTTCGGGAACTCTTAAAAAGCCATACATTGAAAGAACTGGATGAATGGTTGAACAAAGAGCAACGATTCGACTTGGCCCCTCATGAGTTAAAGGTGTTGTTAGAGGCGAAACAACAAGCTTATCCGGAAAAGTGGAAAGAAACTTACATCCCTTCGGTGTTTGTCGATTATGAGACGGATTTACACCTTTATGACCAACGGCTGTGCCCGTCATGGGAAGGAGGGGCAAACCGGGATGACTCGGGACATCAAAGAGATTTGTAAAGCGTTGCATTTGGCGTATATTGCCGATTGTTTTGAGGAGGTGCCATACGAAACAAAAGAGCAATTTTTACGGGATGTACTGGCTTTGGAAATCTCATCGCGTCAAGAAGCGAAACGGTCGAAGCTGATCAAGAAGGCTAAATTCCGGGAGTTAAAGTGGCTGAAAGACTATGAGTGGTCCGATCACATTCATTGGCCCTCCACAACGACCAAAGAGGAGCTTTGCGACCTTGTGTTTTTGGAGCGGAGACAGAACGTATTGCTTTTGGGATCGCCTGGAACCGGGAAAACCCATTTAGCCACGGCTTTAGGATTGAAGGCATGCGAGAAAGGCCATGAGGTGCGGTTTTTCCGAGTGGCTGATCTCGTTGCCCAACTGGAAGAGGCCTTAAAAAACGGGACACTGCCCCGTCTGAAACGGCAAATCGAGGCGTGCGAACTATTGATTCTCGATGAACTGGGATATGTGCCGTTTCAAAAACAAGGGTCAGAACTGCTTTTTCACATCATCGCGGACTGTTACGAACGAAAAAGTGTCATCGTGACCTCGAATTTAGAGTTTGGACAGTGGAACCGGGTATTTGAGGATAACCGTCTCACCGCTGCGTTAGTGGACCGTCTGGTCCATCACACCCATATCATTGCCTTTACAGGAGAAAGCTATCGTCTAAGACACGCGCTTTCTTCTGTGAAGAAGATATCATCCAATTAGCAATTCGTTGGAAAAATCGAGCTGCAAGCCTATGTATTTTTTACTGCAATTCTCTGCATTTTTTGGGCTCTTACGTTCTTTTGGTGAAACCATATATGTACAGTCCTTCATCTCTTTATTAATTTTTTAAAAAAACATTTTATAAATGATATAACACTCGTTTTTCAAGTAAATCCAGCTTTGCCCGGCCATACATGATTCGTTTCATCAGCTTCAATCGGTGAACATGGCCTTCCACAACTCCGTTACTGTAGGAAGTACTAAATGCCAGCTTAATCGACTGTAAATCCCTACGGAGTCGAAGTGCACAATCATATAAATGATTGTTTGGAGAAGACAATTGTTTTTCCAACCATTTGAAAAATGCCGGATAGTTCCGTTCATCAAATGCTTCTCTAAATGTTTGAACCATTTGGTGGAAAGAATGAAGGGATGGGTACATCTTAAAGGATTGTTCAAGAAGTTGCAGTTCCTCTTCTAAAAGTCTAGATTTTCGTTTCCAAACATATGAAATCATTTGCCGTCTGGAAATTCGAACGGAAGATTCCTTAATCCCCTGCCGTTTTCTTTCTTTTCGTATGCTTTCGACTGCAACGCGGACACCTGAAAGTGTCCCCGTATATCCATATTTACGAAGTTGCGCATCAATTTCACGGATGGTCTTGCCCTCTTGTTCGAGTTGCTGAATGTATTGCTCAAAACCATCGGTTTGCCGT